>JAEEYY010000191.1 GCA_016288355.1 Synergistes sp. | reverse complement strand
TCGGCCCCGACCGCTTCTGGAAGGACTATGTGATGCGTCACTTCATTCTCCCGCCGCACAAATCGATCCCGGCGCACGTTCACGACTGGGATCATCTGATGTTCACTCTTTCCGGCGACGGCGTAGTGGAAGTTGAAGAAGAAGCCGGCAAAAGGGTCCCTTATCAGATGAAGACAGGCTACTGGACAAGAGTCCCTGGCGGCCTTGTGCACGAATATAAAAACGACGCTGATATCCCGCTCGAATTTTTCTGCATAGTGCCTACCTGCGGCGATCCGCACGCAAAGAAATTCGCGATGCGCGAAGAGCGTGCAAAGAGAAAAGAAGAGGCGTAAAACATTTTAAAAAGTTTACGGCGGTGTTTTATAAAGCATCAGAAAAATGCAGCTGCCGATTCTGCGAAAGCCGCCTATACCGCTCTTGCGGCATAGACGGCTTTCATATGCTCTTTTATCGTAAAAACGCAAAAACCATCCGTTCCTGCGGAAGCGCCGGAGCAGACAGGCAGCGATCAGAACAGCAGGATAATATTATTTAAAATATCTTATACTTCAGGTTTATTTTCCAGGCTGAGAAGCAGGGATTCTGTTTTGCCGAGTCTTTCTTTATTGTCCTGGGCAGCAGCTGTAAGTTTTATGATCTCTCCTTCGCGTATGCCTTCCGGCAGCAATCTCAGCGGGAATTCAAAAGCTGCGCCGTCTTTTGGCAGGAGCCTTGCCGTACCGCCGTTTATCGCATCGACAAAAAGAAGCGATGATCTTGTCTTTTGTCTTTCCGTCATTTAACTTCCCTCTTCCCGTCGAATATAAGCGAAGTGCCGTCTGTGTAAAGTTTGACTGTTCCGTCAGCAGTATCAAAGCGCCTTGCTCCCGAACGCCGTATCTCAGCTACGGTCTCTCTGTGCGGATATCCGTAGCTGTTGCCCTTTTCATAGTTCAGCACTACGATCTCGGGAGATACTTCAAGCATCAGCTGCCTGCTCGTGCTGTTGCAGCTGCCGTGATGCGCCGCTTTCAGGACAGTGGCCCGCGGCAGCGGGCGAATCGAAACATACTCCTCGTGCTCCATGTCTCCGGTCATAAGAAATGATATATTCCCGTAAGTTATGAGCATGATTATGCTGTTGTTGTTCGCATCGCTTCTTGTTCCCGTGATCCGCCGAGCCGGAGCCAGCACCTCCAGCTCCGCATTTCCCAGCCTGGCGCTGTATCCTCGGCTTACGATCTTAAACGGGATGTTTTTCTTTTTTATATCGCGGTAAAACCTTTCCTGTATGTAAGAACCGTAATTGTAGCCGCTGTCCCATACCATGCCCACCGGGAATGCGGCCATAAGCGTTCTCATTCCTCCTATATGGTCTTCATGCGGATGCGTTGCGACAAGCAGATCGATTTTCCTAACTCCGCATGACTTGATATACTTCATCGTCCGCCGCGAGGTTTTTTCGGGGCCTGCATCAATAACGATAGTTTCTCCGCCCGGCAGTATAAAAAGGGAACAGTCTCCCTGTCCGGCGTCCACGCCGTAATAGCGCAGCAGCGGATCTGCTGCGGCCGAAAGCGCAAAAATTACAAGCAGAGTGATGCATGCAGGCAATGCTATGTATGGTATCTTTCTGATTGTTTTCAATTTCGTTTCCGCCTTTCGGGGCCGCAAAGCAAAAGCAGGATATCATGCGCTGAGTTCTTGCAGACTGGGGCATATGTTTCTTCATCTATTATAGCTTATAGCAGACCTTGGTGACGGGATCCGCCGAAATCCGGAGCCTGCCCTTTGAGCAGGCAGATGGCGTGCGTATATGGAAGGCGGTGCTGAAGCAGACCGCGTCATTCTGCGTTGTCTCAGCTTTTTCCGCAGAACACCGGCCTGCGCTTTTCAAAAAATGCCCTTATCCCTTCTTTGCAGTCTTCGCCTGTTATAAGCCTCGCCTGTATCTCCTCCTCCTCGCGCAGTATTGCCTCTATCTCTTCTGTTTTGTTCTGCAGCCTCTTCATTTGTGCAAGCGCAAGAGGCGGCTGGGCTGCCAGTTCTGAGGCAAGCGACGCTGCTGCGTCTTTCAGCTCTTCCGGTTCAGTAAGTTTGAAGATAAGCCCAAGACGCGCAGCGTCGTCTGCTGAAAGGGTGTTTGGAAGAAACATAAGGGCCCTTGCGGCATGCGCCCCGACCGCACGGCGCAGCAGCAGGCTGCCTCCGCAGTCGGATATCAGACCGACGGAGCAGAAAGCTTGTGTGAATCTTGCGCATGATGAGGCGCAGATGAGATCGCACGCAAGGGCTATATTGAAGCCGGCCCCTGCGGCAGCGCCTCCCACCATTGCTATATACGGTTTTTTTGAACGCATGATAGCTGAGGTTATCATGCCGGCCGAGCGGACGTAGCTGCGTGCATCTTCAATACTGCCTAATGCTGCGATCGTACGCAGGTCGCCGCCTGCGCAGAAGGCTTTGCCGTTCCCGGAAAGCACTACGACCCGTACGCCGCTGTCCGCTTCGCATTCGTCAAGCGCGCTTACCAGGGCAGAACAGAGCTCCGGCGCCAGGGAATTAAGCGCTTCAGGCCTGTTCATCGCCACCCAGGCTGTCATGCCCTCTTTTTTTACGATCACGTTCCGATCCATTTTTACATCTCCGTTCATAATATGCTGCGGTACTGCTGATCATATAAGTATAGGATACCAGTACTGTCCCTGCCGCGCTATAATTATTGACCGGGATGCTTTTAATTGTGATTCCCGCCGGAACGCAGCAGACTGTAATATATAGCCGATGCAGAGAGGGGATAGCTTGATGCAGGGGATTTTTATCGTTCTTCCGCTGTTGATCATCATCGTGATCGGCAACCGGCTGCGTGCATATGGTTTTTATTCTGAAAAAAACATAGCGGCGCTTGCAAAGACCCTCTTTTACGTAATATTGCCGGCGCTCATGTTCAGGACCACCTACATTGCCGGCGGCAGCGCTTTGTCGCAGCCCAACCTGTTTTGTGCTTCTGCGATCTGCTTTCTGCTTACGATGATCTTTGCCTATATCGCAGCCCGTTTCTTAGTGCACAGAGGGGATCTTAAGCGTACAGCCGTAGCTGTGTTTGCCTCTTACAGAAGTAATAATATTTATCTCGGGCTGCCGGTGATACAGCTAGCCATGGGAGAGGCCGGGATGAATGAGGCGGCCGTATACCTTGCTGTTATATCGGTCTCCTTCCAGATGCTTTCTGTTGCGGCCGGCGAGATGATCATTCACGGAAGACTCTCTGCGGGAAGTATGACCTCCGTTTTCAGGAAACTTGTCAGAAATCCGCTGATACTGTCATGTTCCGCCGGCGTGGCATTTGCGTTGTGCGGAGTTCCTATACATTTTGTGATCGATGAGACTTTTAAACTGATGGGCAGTGCCGCTACGGCAGTTGCGCTTCTTGCCCTCGGCGGTACGCTTGACCTTTCTCATACAGGAGCGGTAGCCGGTATGATACGCAGAACATGGTTTGACATACTCGTGAAGCTGGTGCTGAATCCTGTGCTGATGTATGTTCTGTTCAGTATTTTCCCGGTATCGGATAATATGTTGAAGGTCGCGGTAATGATGGGCGCGATGCCGACCTCTGTCGACTCTTTCATAATGGCGCGCGGCATGGGCATGGACAGCGAATATGCGGCAGACCTTGTCGCAGCGACTACGATCATGTGCATGTTCGCCATCCCCGTGTGGGCATATATCCTTCATATGGTCTGAACTGGTGCTGTATCTGCAAAAACAGATCTGTTCACTATTGCGGAAGGCGGCGTTTGCAGAACGCTGCTGTTCGTGCCGCGGTTCTTATAGCAGAACAGGCTTCATGAGCTATAATATTTAGCTGATATAAGAAGGAGGGAGGGGAGGTCCGATGCCGGGGATATTTTTAGTCCTTCCGCTGTTGATAATCATAGTGACAGGCAACCTGCTGCGCAGGTACGGCTTTTATTCCGCGGATGATATTGCGGCGCTTATGAGAACGCTTTTTTACGTGATACTGCCGCCCCTTCTTTTCAGAACTTCCTACATTGCCGGACGCAGCACACTTTCACAGCCGAATCTCTTTTACGCTACGACGATCTGTTTTCTGCTTACCATACTTTTTGCCTATATCGCGGCCCGCTTTTTGGTACACAGAGGAGATCTTAAACGCATCGCTACCGCGGCATTCGCCTCTTTCAGAGGGAATAACGTTTATCTCGGCCTGCCTGTGATACAGCTTGCGATGGGTGATGCCGGGGTCAGCGAGGCTGCGATATTCCTTGCTGTGACCGCGGTTTCCTTCCAGCTGCTCTCAATTGCGGCAGGCGAGATAATCCTTCACGGCAGAATGTCCGCAGAAGGGATGATATCCATTTTGAAAAGACTTGCCGTGAACCCGCTTATAATCTCGTGTTCAGCGGGAGCGGCGGCTGCCTTGTCCGGGATCCGTTTACCTTTTGTTATTGACGAAACAATGAAGCTGATGGGAAACGCCGCTACGGCGGTAGCGCTTCTTGCCCTCGGAGGATCGCTTGATCTTTCCCGCATCGGCGCGGTGGTCCGCATAATACGAAGAACATGGTTTGACATCTTCGTTAAGCTGGCGCTGAACCCGGTCCTTATGTATGTGATGCTCTGTTTCTTCCCTGTTTCTGAAAACATGCTGAAGGTAGCCGTAATGATGTGCGCGATGCCGACTGCCGTCAACTGTTTTATCCTTGCGCGCGGCATGGGCATGGACAGCGAATATGCCGCAGACCTTGTGGCAGCTACCACTATCATGTCCATATTTGCGATCCCCGTATGGGCCTATATACTTCATATGGCCTGAGATGACCTTTTCTTTCAAAAAGTTTAATTATTGATCTGTTCCAAATCGCGGTTTTTGTCCGATAGAGCGCGTGCTTC
>JAEEYY010000190.1 GCA_016288355.1 Synergistes sp. | reverse complement strand
GATGGCGCTGGGGATAGGCGCGGGCGATGAAGTGATCACCACGCCTATGACATTCGCCGCTACCGTCAACGCCGTTGTCTTTACCGGTGCAAAACCGGTGTTTGCCGATATAGACAGGAATACTCTCTGTATCACGCCGGAGAATATAGAACGCGCGATAACCGAAAAGACAAAAGCGGTCATACCTGTCCACTTTGCCGGGATGCCCTGCGATATGGACAGTATAGAGAAAATAGCCGACACCCACGGACTGGCAGTCGTCGAGGATGCGGCGCACGCGCTCGGAGCCGAATACCGGGGACGCCGCATCGGAGCAGGCCGCGGTCCGCGCAGGCTTGCGGTATTCAGCTTCCATCCCACCAAAAACATCACGACCGGCGAGGGCGGCATGGTCTGCACAGATGATGAAGAACTTGCCGAAAAGATAATGATGCTGCGCCAGAACGGGATGTCAAAGGGCGCCTGGAACCGGTATGCCGCTAAAGGCAGGGCCGATTACGATATATTCTTTCCCGGGCTGAAATATACGATGACCGACATACAGGCCGCTATAGGCAATTCGCAGATGCGGCAGCTGGAAAGCTTCAACAGGCGCCGTGCAGAGATCGTTTCGTTCTACATGAACGAGCTGTCCGGGCTGCAGGGGATAATTCTGCCCCGTCCCGCGCCCTGGCCGCATAAGCATTGCCGGCATATCTTCACTCCTCTTATCGACAGGGATCTTGCCGGCTTCAGCCGGGACGAGTTCATGCTGCGCATGAGAGAGCGCAACATAGGCACGGCTCTGCATTACAGAGCCCTGCATCTGTTCTCATGCTACAGAGATATGACAGGCGTTTCTCCCGGTTCTCTGCCGGAGGCCGAATATGTATCAGACAGCATAGTATCGCTTCCTCTTTTCCCGGCGATGACGGACGGGGACGCAAAAGACGTGGTAAGCGCCGTTAAAGAGATATGTTCCTTATGAGCGCGCCGGAAAAGAGTTCTGTCTCGATCGTTATCCCGGTCTACAACGAAGAGGAAGTCCTGCCCAGGCTTTTCGAAGAACTCTGGAAGACCCTCTCCTGCCTCGGCCGCGGCTTTGAGGTGATATTTGTGAATGACGGCAGCCGCGACGCATCCCTTTCGCTGCTTCTTGCCTTCTGCAGGGAGCACAGCGAGGTGCGCGTTATAGACCTTGTGGCGAATTTCGGTCAGCATATGGCGATAATGGCCGGCTTCGACTATGCGCGCGGAGAGAAGATAATAACTCTGGATGCGGATCTGCAGAACCCGCCGGATGAGATTCCCAGGCTGCTTAAAGAGATGGACGAGGGGCACGACGTTGTGGGCACATACCGCGTCGGACGCAGGGATCCGCTCTTCCGCAGGCTTGCCTCGAAGTGTGTCAACAGGATAACCAACAGGATAGCGAAGCTGCGCATACAGGATTACGGCTGCATGCTGCGCGGCTACGACAGGCGCATAATAGATATCATAAACGAAAGCAGGGAAAGCACCACCTTCATCCCGGCGCTGGCCCAGAAGTTTGCTGTGAATCCTGCGGAGATTCCCGTCGCCCACCGTGAGCGCGAGCTCGGGAGATCAAAATACGGGCTTTTCCAGCTTATCAGGCTGAACTTTGATCTTATGACGAGCTTCTCGCTTGTTCCGCTGCAGCTTGTCACGATGGCCGGCATGCTTCTGTCCGCGCTTGCGTTCCTCCTGCTCTTTTATATGTTCGTCAGACGTCTGGTGCTGGGCGTCGGCACATGGCAGTCTTTTATAGAGCAGGCCTTTGAAGCCTCCCAGTTCATAGTGAGCGGCATAACGCTCTTCTCTCTCGGGATAATCGGCGAATATATAGGCCGCATCTACCGTGAAGTAAGCAGAAGGCCCCGCTACGCGGTGCGCCGCGCCTACGGGTGCGGGGAAGAAGGAGACTGCAGATGAAAAAGCGTCCGCGTATCGTGCTCTTTGCGTACAGCGAAGTCGGCTGCGTCTGCCTTGAAGAGCTGATAAAGAGCGGCGCTGAGATCGTATGCGTCTTCACGCATGAAGACGATCCGGGAGAGGAGATATGGTTCCGTTCCGTTAAGGAGATCGCTCAAAAGCACGGCATACCGGTCCGCGCTTCTTCAAGGCTCGGGGCAGAAGATATAAAATTCTGCAGGGACCTTGACCCTGAGCTTATTTTCTCCTTTTACTACAGGGCGCTTATTCCGAAAGAGATTCTGCTGCTGCCGCGTCTTGGCGCATACAATATGCACGGGGCGCTGCTTCCCAGGTACCGCGGGCGGGCCTGCGTGAACTGGGCTGTGCTCAACGGGGAGACGCGTACCGGAGCCACGCTGCATGTGATGACTGAAAAGCCTGACGGGGGCGATATCGTCGACAGCGAAGCGGTAGAGATAAAATTCACCGATACCGCGCTTGATGTTTTTCTCAAGGTCGCCGAAGCTGCACGTGCGATAACGGAGCGTAGCCTGCCGGCGCTTGAGGCAGGCACGGCGCCGAGGACTCCCCAGAATGAAGCAGAAGCCACTTATTTCGGCCGCCGCCGGCCTGAGGACGGGCGTATCGACTGGAACAAAAGCGCACGCGAGATCTATAACCTGATAAGAGCGGTCACGCATCCCTTCCCCGGAGCTTTTGCGGACATCGGGGGGAGAAAGTATTATATATGGAAAGCGCGTCCGGCAGAGGGGTCCGCGGAGCCCGGCAGCGTCGTTTCCTTAAAGCCGCTTGTCATAGGCGCCGGCAGCGGGCTTCTGGAGGTGCTGAGTATCCAGCCTGAAGGCGGGAAAGAGGGAGACAGCCTGACGTGAGACTGTTCATTACGGGAGTAAACGGCTTTATCGGGACACATCTCCTTGAGAGCATACTGACAAAGACCGACTGGGAAGTATGCGGTCTTGACATATCCGGCAGCAGGCTCCTGCCTTATGAAGGGCTCAGCCGCTTTACGTTCCGTAAGGGCGACATCTTCAAAGCGGATAAAGAGCTTGAGGAAGAGGTAATAAAGGCCGACGTCGTCATCCCGCTTGCCGGAATAGCAAAACCAGCCTTTTATATCAAGAAGCCGGTCTGGACCTTCGAGCTGGATTTCGAACAAAATCTCAAAATGGTCCGCCTGTGCGCCAAATACGGCAGGAGATTGATTTTTCCCTCAACTTCGGAAGTATACGGAATGAGCAAAGACGCGGAACTGAAAGAGGACGAAAGCCCGCTCACTGTGGGCCCGATAGTGAAGACGCGCTGGATATACAGCTGTGCGAAGCAGATGATGGACCGCATGATAGCGGCATACGGACAGGAGCAGGAGCTTCTGTATACGCTCTTCCGTCCGTTCAACTGGGTAGGCCCGCGTCTTGACACCTTCAGGGACGCGGAAAATCATCAGGCGCGCTCCGTCACGCAGATACTGTATGATATGACGCACCGCCGCAGGATATCCCTTGTCAACGGCGGCGCCCAGCGGCGCAGCTTTACCTGGATCGGTGACGGTATAGACGGGCTGATGAAAATAATAGAGAATAAGAACGGCATGGCCGACCGCGAGATATTCAACATCGGCAACCCGGCGAACAATTACTCCGTTAAAGAGCTGGCGGAGCTCATTATAGACGAGGCAAAGAAATTTCCGGAATTCCGCGCGGCAGCCGAAGCCGCGGTCCTTGACACAGTTTCTTCGGAGCTTTATTACGGCAGGAGTTATGATGATATGCAGAACAGGATCCCCTCTGTCAGGAAAATGGAAGAAAAACTCGGATGGAGACCGGCGACAGGAATGAGAGAACTGCTCAGCAGGACGATAGCCTGGTATGCCGTGCACGAGGCTGAATGATGACGCGTCTTGCGGTAAAGGTGGATGTGGATACAAAGCGCGGCTATATCTGCGGTGTCCCGCGTCTGCTCGACCTCTTTGCAAAACATCACATACGCGCAAGCATTTTCTTCTCATTCGGTCCGGATAATTCGGGGCGTGCCGTAAAAAGGATATTCCGCGCCGGGTTTATCGATAAAATGCTGCGTACGAAAGCTGTTTCGACTTACGGGCTGAAAACGATGATGTACGGCACGCTCCTGCCCGCGCCTCTTATTGTCCCTTCGGATCCCGGCATACTGCGCCGTGCGGCCGAAGAGGGGCACGAGACGGGCATACATGCATGGGATCACGTTTACGTACAGGATAATCTTGGCAGGATATCAAAGGACGAATATAAGGCTCTGTACGAAAAGGCCGCGTCTTTATATACAGAGATCTGCGGCACGGAACCGAAGATAATGGCGGCGCCGGGATGGCAGCTGTCACCCGCGGCCCTTGCCGCAGAAGAGGAACTGGGAATCGAATGGGCCAGCGACACACGCGGTTATGCGCCGTTTCTGCCGGATCTTGAGGGACAAAGCTGCAGCGTCCCGCAGATACCGACGACGCTTCCGACAATGGATGAGATATGGGGCATGCCCGGCATAAACGACGTTACGCTGCCGAAAGCGTGGCT
>JAEEYY010000189.1 GCA_016288355.1 Synergistes sp. | reverse complement strand
TCAAGATCCTCTGGATGGTCCTCATTGTGCTTGGAGCATGGGGCAGCGGTACCTATCTTGCTAACCTCTGGGATCTTTCAGATACGCTGAACGGTCTCATGGCGGTCCCCAACCTTATCGGTCTGCTGCTGCTCACGAAGGAACTTCGCAGGCTCGTTGCCGATTTCGACCAGAAGCTTAAGGACGGAACATTGAAGAGATAGAGTTACGATCTCAGATAAAACAACAGATGCGCCGCGGAAATTTTCCGCGGCGCATCTGTTGTTTATTGTGCCTGCTTCAGAGTAGTTCTTTGAGGCAGATCTAATTTCCCATCCTTATAATATCAGACAGCAGCGCCTGTCCGGTCTCGCGCCGTCCGGCGCCCGGTCCGATGAGCGTAACGTCTCCTAAGTTATCGGTCTTTACGGTGACGGCATTCACTGCGCCGCCGACCTGGGCGAGCGGGTGCGAAGCCGCTATCTCGCGGGGCTTTACATAAGGGTGCAGACCGGTCTCGTCGAGATCCACTCCGGCAATAAGCTTTATTACGTTTCCCTTTTGCGCGGCGGAGCTCACCTGCTGCGGCGTTACCTGCGTGATGCCGGTGCGGTCGACTTCTGTTACCGCTATATCTTTGCCGAACAGTATTTTTGTAAGTATGACGACCTTGCCGGCTGCGTCCCAGCCCTCCACGTCGCCGGTCGGATCAGCCTCGGCGTATCCCAGCGCCTGAGCTTCCTTAAGCGCTTCATCGTAAGTGGCTCCTGAGCCCATCTTCGTAAGCATGAAATTCGTTGTACCGTTCAGTATGCCTTCGACGCCGCTGACGGAGCAGCCGGCCATTCCGTTTCTTATCATATCGATAAGAGGCGTGCCGCTCATAACTACGCCTTCGTAGAGGAACTTTGCTCCGCTTTGTTCGGCGGCTGCCTTAAGCTCATCGAAAGCCACGGCAAGAGGCCCTTTATTGGTCGTTGTGACGCTGATGCCGGACGAGAGCGCCTCGCGTATATGCGACAGCCCCGGTTCTCCGGTCTTCAGGTTTGTGGGAGTGCATTCCGCCAGAACAGTTGCTCCGTAACGTTTCATAAGTTCGCCTAAAGAGCCTGAGTCCTGCTTGAGAGCGGCAAATGAGTTGTGCTGATGCAGTTCGTTCAGGACGGCCTCAAGGTCGAGCCCAGATTTGTTTGCCACAGTGCCTTTAATGATATCGGATATCAGCACGACATCATATTCAAATGAATATTTGGCTTTCAGCTCATCTTTTTTTTCGTGAAGTAACTCAAGGAGCGCGGTGCCGACATTTCCACAGCCGGCCAGGGCTATTCTGTGTTTCATATGGTTTCCTCCGTTGCTGCGTGATTAAAATTATATAGATTATATCGTAAAAAACCCGTTTTTAAAGTTTTCTTGAAAAAACAATAAGGCTTGCCCTTCGGCAGGCCTTAAAGCTTTTTGCCTGTTTCAGAGTCTTTTATTTTCTGCCCTTTTTTTTGATGTGAGCCTCGATGTCGGCCATGCTGACGCGCGTCAGTTCGCCCGCGGGAAGTTCGCCCAGTATCTCCCAGGCGCTGTCCAGCGAGTAACCGATCTCACGCCCCTCTTCATAGCCCTGCTTGAGGAATCTCTCTTCAAATAATTTCCCGAAAGAGAGAAATGCTTTATCTGTTTTGGAAAGCTCATCCTCTCCCACGACGCCCGCGAGGGAACGGACATCCTGAACGCGGCTGTATGAAGCAAACAGCTGACTTGAGACGCTCGGGTGATCTTCCCTCGTGTAGCCCTTGCCTATGCCGTCTTTCATAAGCCTCGAAAGGCTTGTCAGGATATCGATAGGGGGATAGATATTTTTTGCGTCAAGCTCTCTTGATAGCACTATCTGCCCCTCGGTTATAAAACCGGTAAGGTCCGGTATCGGGTGCGTGATGTCGTCGTTGGGCATTGTGAGTATCGGGATCTGCGTGACGCTTCCTTCTTTCCCGCGCACTACCCCGGCACGTTCATAGAGCGACGCGAGGTCGCTGTAAAGATAGGCGGGGTAGCCTTTGCGGCTGGGCACTTCTCCGGCAGCCACGCCAAGTTCGCGCAGTGCTTCGCAGTAGCTTGTCATATCGGTCATGACTACCAGGACATGCATCCCCAGCTCGTAAGCGAGATATTCCGCTGTCGTGAGCGCCATCCTGGGAGTGGCAATGCGTTCGATGACAGGTTCATCCGCAAGGTTAAGGAAAGTTACGATATTATTTGAATTTCCCTTTGACGAAAGCTCCTGTGTAAAATAGGCGGCGTCGTCATGTTTGACTCCGATGCCGGCAAATACGACCGCAAATTCATCGGAACCTATGACCTTTGCCTGAGAGGCTATTTGTACTGCCAGCTTGTTGTGCGGCAGACCGTTGCCGGAGAATATCGGCAGCTTTTGCCCGCGTATCAGTGTAGTCAGCGTGTCGATCGCCGATATGCCCGTGTGGATGAAGTCGCGCGGGTACTGGCGCGCCATGGGATTAAGAGGCAGACCGTTGATATTGACGCGTTTGCCGCCGTGCAGTTCCCCGCAGCCGTCGCGCGGTTCTCCCAATCCGTTGAAGGTGCGCCCCAGCATGTATTTTGAAAGATGCACTTCAAGCGGTTTGCCTAAAAACCTGACTTTTGTGTTTTTCGGTACAAGACTTTCTGTCCCGTTGAAGACCTGGACCAGCGTAGCTTTTTCACTGAGCGATTTGACCTGGCCGTGGCGGCGGACACCTTTGCTGTCACGGATGTCCACCAGTTCCCCGTAGCCGACGCCGGCAACGTTCTCCACCAGTATAAAGGGCCCGTCTATGTCTTTAACACCGATATATTCGGCCTGTGCCATACTACTCACCGCCCCTTATTTTCCTTGTGCGTTCGGCGGCGACACGGTTCAGGTGTGCGTCCAGCCGTCTGCGCAGGTTGTCGAATCCCTCTTTGTCATCCGCCGCAAGTTCGCGCAGATGCGTTATGGCTTCTACAGATTCATCGTCTTTTATCAGTGATATCGGTATTTCTTTGCGTATAAGTTCCATGGCCTTGTGGTAGAACTCGAGTATCACCGACAATATCTCAAAGCCTTTCAGCGGAGGCGAAAAAGAGTCAGAGCCGAAGGAATTCTGCTGCAGATAGCCGTTCTTTATCAGGAATGCCGTAAATGCTATTATGCGCTGGTCATCCGGCAGCACATCTTCACCGACGAGCTTTATTACCTGCTGTATCTTATTGTCTTCGGCGAGTATGTTCCTTGCCTCTTCGCGCAGATCTCCCCAGCGCGGATTTATATTGGTGCAGAACCACCCGTTTACCTCATCAGCATATTCGCTGTATGAATCTGTCCATGAGATAGCGGGGTAGTGGCGCGCGTTTGCAAGGTTTTTGTCAAGCCCCCAGAAACAGCGTATGAACCTTTTTGTATGGCGCGTGACAGGCTCCGTGAAGTCTCCTCCGGGAGGCGAAACCGCGCCTATAACGCTTACGCTGCCATTTTCGCCGTTCAAAGTGACGACTCTGCCCGCACGTTCGTAAAATTCGGCCAGACGGCTGGGCAGGTATGCCGGGAAACCCTCTTCCGCGGGTATCTCCTCGAGACGTCCGGAAAGCTCGCGCAGCGCCTCTGCCCAGCGCGAGGTGGAATCCGCCATTATCGCCACGTCGTATCCCATATCCCTGAAGTATTCGGCCAGTGTGATCCCGGTGTATATTGAGGCTTCACGTGCCGCGACAGGCATGTTGGATGTATTTGCGATCAGTATCGTCCGTTCCATCAGCGGACGCCCTGATCTCGGATCTTCAAGCACAGGGAACTGTTCGAGAACATCTGTCATCTCATTGCCGCGCTCTCCGCAGCCGATATAGATGACTACCTGGGCGTCGCCCCACTTGGCAAGCTGATGCTGCGTTACCGTCTTTCCGGTCCCGAAACCTCCCGGAATGCAGGCGGTGCCGCCCTTTGCAAGCGGGAAAAGCCCGTCTATGACGCGCTGCCCCGTTACGAACGGCTCGTTGGGAAGAAGACGCTCCCTGTAAGGACGCGGGGAACGTACAGGCCAGCGCTGTATTATAGGAATGGAGAACTCTCTTCCGAAAGCATCCCTGATCTTTGCAACGTCGCCTTCCGTGTGATATCTGCCGCCGGGGATTATCCAGGTGACCTCGCCCTCGACTCCCGGAGGCGTCATGATCTTGTGTACAAGAAGCGGCGTTTCCTGTGTAGTTGCAAGGACGACCCCGCCTGAAACAAGGTCGCCGACTTTAACTGCCGGCGTTATATCCCACAGACGTTTGCGGTTGATCATGTTTACGGACGTGCCCGGCGACACGTACATGCCTTCCGCTTCCAGAAGCGAATCGAGCGGACGTCCGATGCCGTCGAAGAAACTGCCTATGAGTCCCGGTCCCAGCTCCACGGAGAGGGGCTCGCCTGTTCCTACGACCTCTTCATGGATGCGCAGGCCGTCGGTATCCTCATAAACCTGGATCGTGGCCTCGTCCCCTTCCATTTTTATTATCTCTCCCATCAGAGCTTTGGGACCGACCTTAACGACCTCCCTCATTGCGAATCCACGCATTCCAGACGCTCTTATGACGGGGCCGTTAACGAACTCGACAGTGCCGCTATGCTGGGTATATGAGCTATTCTTTGATTCCAACGGCTATTCCTCCTATACTCCTACAGCAGCGGTAGCAGCCTTTCCGCAAGAGAATCGGCCATTTCCTGCGTGATATTCTGCCAGTCCATGTTGACCTGCCTGCTGCCGTCGGCGGTCGAGACCCAGCATCCGCCCAATATAGGTGCGGGATCCGTGCTGAATGAGATCGAAACGTCAGGATATATTTCATGCAGTTTTTGCTGAACCGGATCGATCATGGGAAGATCCGTGGCAGAGAAACGGATGCTGATGCTCTCTTTTGTGCCCAGGGATTCGATCGCCTCTATGCACATTCCGGTAAGTATATCTTTATAATCATCATGGCCGCGGAGATGCACCAGCTTATCCTGAAGCTGTCCCATGGCGTCTGAAAGCAGCCTGTTCTGAAGACGCAGTGCTTCTGTCGCCTTCTCGCGCTCGGCTGAGAGTATCTGCCTGCGCTTGATATCTTCGGAACGTTTCCTTGCATCCTGCAGAATCATCTCTGTCTCGTGCTGGAGTTTTTCCGTTTCACCGGCTATCCATTCGTCGGCCTCGCGGCGTCCCTGTGTCAGAGCGTCTTTTTTTTCGCTGTTTGCAGACTCCAGTATTATGTTTCTGAGATTGTCTATTTTTTCGTTAGGTATTTCTTTCATTATATCTCACCTCTTGTACGGATCATCATCCGCAGAGTTGATGAAGACGAACAGGTTCGGCGCGCGCCGCTACATTTTGACCCCGATCGCTTCCTGTACGTATTTTGTAAGAAAATCCGGCCCTCTTTTTGTCCCGTGCCGGTCGGGAATCTCCACGACAAGCGGCAGATCTCCGCGTTCGCGCAGCTGCTGGATAATGTCAGGGGCCAGCGTTGCTGCAAGTTCAGTTACCGCAAGGATAGCCAGGTCTTTCATTTTTACAGCGTCGCTTATAGCGGCAAAAGCTTCCTCGGGCGTATGCACGATAACGCCGTCGATGCCCGCCAGCCGCATACCGACCAGCGAATCGTGGTTGTCGCTGATAAGATAGGCCTTCAACCCTATGCCCCTACAGACGCTGTATTATAAGCAGCGAGATGATGATGCCGTATATAGCGATACCTTCGGCAAGCCCGAGGTAGATAAGCGTGGTGCCGAGCATTTCCGGCTTTTCACCTACGAGGCCGATAGCCGCTGAACCAACGTTTGCGACTGCAAATCCGGCCGCCAGGCAGGCAATGCCGGTAGCCAGCGACGCCGCCATAAAGCCTATGCCCGCGCCGACAGTGATCTCTTTGGCTGCGGCAGCGCTTTCTGCTGCAGAAGACGCACCGGAAGTGAGCGCTATCACCGCACCTGTAAGTACAAGAAGCGATGATATCCCGGCGGCTGCGGCAAAGATCCTGCTGCTCCCGCGAAAACCTGCGCGCTTCATTGCATACCCCGCAATAATAAGAGTCACTACCGTACCGCAGCTTAATATTAACCCAAACATATTGTTATCACCCTTTCGTTTATTAAAAAAGCATTGTTGTTCAGTTTGAAGAACTATATAAGTCCCCTTTGGGCTATACGCCCTTTGCCGAGCTTGGTTTCCCGCTCTCTCTTTTCCAGCCTACAGGCTTGAAGGCACTTCCTCCCCCCTTGTAGAACTTTCCGAAGAATTCGTAGTATTCCAGGCGAAGGGTCTGTATAAAAACTATCAGCCCTTCGAGGCATACGATAATGATGTTTCCTATCACAAGTATTATGCCCTTCATAACTATGCCGCCAGGAAGGGAGTGCACCATTTCGGCGAGCATTATGACAGCAAGTGAAAGGCCGACGTGGTTCAGCGCAAATGCAGCAAGGCGTACGAAGGAGGCTGTGTTTGATACAAAAGACATCAGGCTGTGCATTATTTCGAAGAAATTCAGCACTACCGATTCTCCTTCCCCCTTCTGACGCAGCAGATAGCGTGCGAGCACGTCGCGCAGTATCATTACTACAATGAGCACGCCGATGCCGAGCCACATGAGATTCGCTGTCATTTCCGAAACCGGCGAACCTGTTATGTAGATCATGCCGAGGGCGCACAGTGTCCAGTAGAGAACAAGCCCTGCAAGTCCCTGCCCGTCAAAGAGCAGCCGTCCGAAGTCCCTTGCGCGGTACTGCTTTATCATATTCAGCACGAGCCCTATGCTTATCGTGAATACACCTATCCCGATCGAAACGGCAAGCAGCGTGGTGACGTCGTCCATTGGCTTCAGCCATAACTCCGGTATTATGCCCTCGATGCCGAATATGCTTCCGTACATAATGCCGAAAAATATTGATGAAAGAGAAGCCATTTTCATTACAGTCCCGAGAGAGCGGCGCATGATGCCGCGCTTTACCATCAGCATAGAACCGAGGAATATCATGATGCCGTGTCCCACGTCGCCGAACATCAGCCCGAAAAACAGGATAAAAGTAATGGCAACGATCGAAGACGGGTCGATCTCTCCGTACGAAGGAAGGCTGTACATAGCCACGATATCCTGGAAAGAGCGGAAGAGGGCGTTGTTTTTCAGTTTGGTCGGGATCCTTATGCCGGAGCAGGCTATTTCCCTGGTGTCTTCCGCCATCAGCATAGTCATGGGAGCTTCTTCGGCGATCGTCTTGCTTATATCGGCGTAAGTGTCGGCCGGTATCCAGCCGGACAGCACATACATGCCGCTTACCTCGCCGCGCCCTTTGCAAATGTCGTAAACGCGCTGCATCGTATACAGCCGGTTAAAAAGGAGCTCGTAATCCGCCCGGTGTTCGCTGAGCATATCTTTTGCGGCCTTTGCAAGCCCCCGTATCGCGCGCTGGCGGTTTGATATGCGTTTTTCAAGGTCAGCTGAAGGATCTTCTCCCGACAGCTGGCCGGCAATGTCCTGCAGCGGGAAATCCCTGAAATAGACTGCCTCCAGCAGTTTTCTGGTCGATTCTTCGAAACCGGGGGCTGTCAGGACCAGCAGCCAGGTGTTTCCTTCGGTTGCGGTAAGCTCGTTTATTATTATCGGAGACTCCGCGCCGCTTTCCTGAAGACGCTGATAGTTTTCGTTTGAAAGGCGGCCGAAGAAAGCCTTGACGAACAGCTGGTCCGCTAACTCTTTGGGGCCGAACCTTGTCCCGGCAAGCGCGTCGACGAAGATTCTGGCGGCCTGCAGCAGTTCCTCTTCCTCAATAAGCGCATGCCGGCGCTGGTCCCAGACCCGGAGGCGTTTTGAAGCCTGTTCGACCTGCATCCTTGCGCGGGACAGAGTGAAATCTTTTGTAATACCGGCCGGCTGCGGTTCCGGTACCGGTTCCGAAGCGGCTTTCCATACAGTTGATATTTTTGCCAGAAGCTCGTCATAGGGGTTGGTCGTCTCCGTGGTCAGCTTTGATCGCAGAGAACGGTCATTGACGATGATATCGAGAGGCATAGGCTGAAAGCCTCCCGTAAGAACCATTTCCCGTGCTACCGGCTCCATCTCGGACTGGGGTCCTACCATGGTCAGCGCAACCATTTTCATTACTGCCATGCCGGTTCACCTCCTGCATGTATAGGCCTTATAAGATACTGAGCCGCAGAACGGCGGTCATAATCATATCGGACGTTTTCTGTCATTCTGATAATGTCTGTTATCTCATGATCCTTTAATATAAAATAGGCGATCGCGGTATGGAAGCCGGGGGTGCCGTTTTTGAATATTTCAAGCGCTTTCAGATAGTTGAATCTCTTTATCGACATCTCGAGCGCCAGTTCTTTGTCCTCACGTGCGAGCGCCTCACGGAACAGTCTCCCGTAGACAGGAAAAAGCGTTTCGAGCGTCTGCATTCGTTCTTCCGCAGAAAGGCCCTCTTTTGCAATTTCGCGTATATGCTTGGTCTTGACATTATGTCTTACAGGAAGCAGGTACACGATAGCTTCTTCAACTTTCATACCGTAATACCACATGCACCTGTGCAGATGATATATGTTGAGCAGGTCGATCCTGCTGCCGAAGAGCGGTTCCAGTATGGCTATCTCTTTTGCGGAGAGGCCTTTTATGTCGTTGTAGAGTATGGTTTCCACCAGATTGTCTACAGCCATCTCAAGCGAAAAAAGAGACTTTTCGCCGTTTGTGATCCTGCGGACAGGTTCTTTCAGCACGCTGTAGTATTTTGTTCCGCTCAGAGCTTCCAACAGTTCATCATAGTCGCGGCAGTTCATAAGCGCCTCATAAGGCAGTTCAGCGCCGGGAACGCGTATAAGGCGCGAGCGCATCGCATCATGATCTGTGCGTTTCGTGCGGACCCAGCGGAAAATGGTCTTAAGCTGTTCGGCCTCGAACCAGCACATCCAGTCGATGAAAAAGCGGCGCCATTCATCCTGAAGATAAGAAAGAAATGTTTCGGCCTCGGTCAGCAGAGAAGAGCGCAGCGCGTTTTCCAGCGCGGTCCTGTGGGCCTTGTCAGGGGACAGCGCCCCCAGGCTGTTTCTGTATCCGTCGGTATTTTTGAGAAAATCTGTTATGTCTGCGACGGAATTCAAGTTCAGCAGGGTCCAGTATTCGTCAGCCTTTAAAAGCTGGCTGTACAGCACATGCGCCTTAACGCCAAGCGCGGCTGCGGATCCGTTGGAGGACACAGACGTCAGCCTCTTTTCCTGGAAATGAACGCTTTTGCGGTCTCAGATACTAACGCGTCTATCACGGGTTCAACGTTTTCGTCAAAGCGCTTCTGCATACGTACACGTTCCTCTTTGCCTATGCCGGCTATCTGGGCGGCTTCTGTCTTAGCTGAGTTAAGTGCCGTTTCCATTATATTCTTTGCCTGCTCTCTTGCGGAAGCCATGCTGTTTGAACGTTCAGAGCTGAATTTATCGCGCGCGGTCTGCAGCATCGCCTCTGCCTCGGCCTTTGAATCATCAACTATCCTTTTAGCCTCGGCTTCCGCTCCTAAAAGAACAGCAAGAACTTCATGCAGCGTGCTCATTACAAAAATACCTCCCGGCATTATTCTAAGAAACAAAAAATATATTTCCTGAACGACAGCCGCGATTCTGTCAGCGGCTGTTTAATTTTTTCTGCGCCATCTTCATCCTTGTGAAGTCTTCGCGCTCGCTTTCTTCAAGCACATCGCTGATGAATGCGATGTCCGCCCTGTTCTGCGGTATTACGACCTTTTCCAGAGCATTTACCCGCCTGTGCGTCTTTCTTATCTGTACCGCCAGCCGGTAAACGCTTGTCTCGACCTCTGCGAGCTGGGCGACCAGGACCATTACTTTGCGGAACTTCGCGTAAGCTGCATCCATTGCGCCCGAGGAACCGTGGAACGAGTAGCTCGGCTCGGTCTTATCAGACAGTTCGTCGACGTCGGGTATCTCTACGCCCATAACGGAATGAAGGCGAACTGTGATATCCGACGTTAAAGGCACAGATTCGGAGATATCCTCGACCGTATCGATGCCGAGAGAGATATTGGCCCGCTGGAGCGCTTCGTATGCTTCCCTGAATATTCTGGCAACGTCATCCTGTATTTTTTTTGCGGAATCTATATATCTCACAAGCTCCATCATCAGAACCTGACGTTTTTGATCCAACAGATCATGCCCGGACTGCGCCATAAGCACATCGCGCGTCAAACGTACCAGGTTTCCTCTTGTAGGAGCGATTTTAGGCGACACAGAGCGACCTCCATTCAGTAACGATCCTGCGAAACAGCTTGGATATCTTATTGTATAATTATCAAGCCGGCTTAACCATGCGCCGAAAAAGCATAACAGCAAAGCTTTATGCTTTTCTGCTGAAACAGATATTTGCATTTTAACGCTAAGGGTGGACTTAGTACAGGGGGTAAAATCACAGAATGTTCCAGCTGTTTATAGCAGAGACAGTTATTGCAAGGATACCCGGGCTTTCCGCGGCAGGAGCGGACGTAGACGCGCTTCGCTATACTGCGCCTGCCGATGCGGACATGCTTTTTTACGACAGGCCGAAAGTTGCTGCTTCTCTTCCTTTCGATCCGTTCGGGCATCCGTCGCCTGCTGTCGTGACCCGCGCGGCAAAGCTTGAGAGCGGCTTCTCTGCAGGAACAGTGCGCGTGGGAACGTCGGTCGCCCCGGCCTCGCCTCACGTTACAATAAGCGAAAATATCGGACGTGATATGAGAAAAGAACGGGCTGTGCCTGATTATGCCGAGATAGCTGAAAGAGCGTCCCAGCTTGCTTCGGAATTCGACAAAAACGAAAAGTATGCGGTGATCGCAGAATCCGTTCCCGGGGGCACCACTACGGCAATGCTGATATTAAGGGCGCTGGGCTACAGCGGCACGGTATCGTCGTCGGGGCCTGACAATCCGCTGGCGCTGAAGGAAAGCATCTGGCGCGACGCGTCTGCCCGCCTCGGGATAAAAGAAGGCTCGCTGAAAGGGCTCGGTCTTGAAGCGGCCGCAGAACTCGGCGACCCAATGCAGGTGGCGGCTGCCGCTTATGTCGCGGCTCTGCCGGAAGGCGTCAGTGTCACTCTCGCAGGGGGGACCCAGATGATGGCGGTAGCAGCGATATTAAGAGATATGGGAGTCAAAAGAGACCTTCTGGTCGCTACAACAAAATATGTCCACATAGATCCCACGAGCTGCTTTGAAGCTTACGCAAAACAGATAGGCACGCGCTGGTACGCCGCACCTCTTGATTTTTCGAATTCGCGCTTTAAAGGACTTGCGGACTATGAAAAGGGCTTTATAAAAGAAGGGGTAGGAGCAGGCGGCGCCGTGTGGTACGCTGAACAGCTCGGCGTGCCGGTCGGACGCATACAGAGCCGTACAGAGGCTCTGTATGAAAAGATGCGGAGCGGCATCTGAGCTTTTTGCCGGAGTCAGCCTCTTTTTGTCAGGAATCAGAACTCTGAAGGCAGCAGATAGGGAAGCGTTCCCGCCGTTATCGCTGCGCGGAGCATAAGTGCACTTGCCCCGATCATGCGTTTCAGCCCGGCTCTTTACTATTACGAAAAATAACGCAATACACTGAAAACCGTCATCGCAGGATATGCTGATACCTCCTCAGCCCGGTCAGGCAGAGTGTGGCGGCGGTGCGCTGCTGTCAGTACATCTGCAGTGATACGGCCTGTTTCTGCCGCATTCTTCTTTTGTCATGACCGGCATGCTGCTTATCCCGGCATCCTTCAGGCTGTCAATAATGCCGCTGCAGCTCTTAATAATGTATAATTGCCGTATGAATGCGCGCCGCCGGCACGCTTGTATGCAGAGGAGGCTGGAACGTGAAAAGGACATTTACTTTTGCTGTCTTAGTGCTGCTTTTCCTGCTGTCTGCCCAGACGGGGCTTTTTGCCGCGCCGAAGAGAATATCTCTGGTCATGGACGGATCCGACGAGTCTCTGCCCGGATGTTTCAATAATGTATGCGCCGAGGGGCTAAAGAGAGCGCAGGCACGTTTTGGCGCAAAGAGACTGCAGACATACTTCTACAATGCGCTGAACGACAGAGGAAAACGTCTTCCTATGCTTCGGAAAGCCGCATCCGGATCGGATATCGTAGTGATCGCTTCCGAGGGATACAACAATTACCTGGCGTCTGTTGTGAAAGAATTCCCATCCTGCCTTTTCGTGACGCTGGATGAAAACAATGCAGAAGGCGTTGCCAAGGTGGTCTTCCGTGAGGAGGAGGGCGGCTTTCTTGCCGGAGTGCTTGCGGCGCTGATGACCGAAAGGGTCAAGATAACGGGTATAAACAGCGAAAAAGTCGTAGGTATAATCATGGGAAAGAATGACGCTGTCGCAGGGCGCTTCAGATCCGGCTTTACGGCCGGGGTATGGTATGTCAGCCCTGAAGTCAGAGTGCTCTCCGACTATACCGGAGACTTCACAGCGAGGGACAGGGCGGCTGCGATAGCGCTTGATATGAGCAAAAAGGGCGCTGACGTAATATTCCTGCCTTGCGGGGAAGCAGCGCTCGGCGCGGTATATGAAGCCGAGCGCGCAGGCTTTTATACGATCGCTGCCGACAGCGAGCTTGAGAAAAAATACCCGGACTCTGTTCTTACAAGCGTCGTGAAACGCACCGGGTACGTTATATACAGGATGGCCGAGGAATATGTCGCAGGCCGCATTAACACTGATAAAGTACGTAAAATAGGAATGTCTTTAGGCATTGCTGAAGACTGTATAGATATCTCGACATGGACGAGGGAAGCTAAAAACAGCATACCAAGGGAAGTGCGTACCGCCGTTGAGGATGCTGACGATAAAATTAAAAACGGGCTGATAAGGATCAGGGAAATAGAAAGCAGCAGCATAAAGGGCGGAAAGTAAAGAAGTAAACCGCAGACGCCATGTTCTGCGCTGATACAGAGATCGGAGTGATAGAAATGTTGCATTGCGGAATAATCGGGCTGCCGCTCAGCGGAAAGTCTACCGTCTATAATGTGATAACAAGGGCGGGGGCGGAAGTTAAACCATACGCCGGCGGGAAGACAGATCCGAACCGTGCTGTGGTCCCGGTGCCGGACAGGAGATTTGACGAGCTTGTCAGGATACACACCCCGCGCAAGGAAACGCCGGCGCAGATAGAATTCGTAGATCTGGCGGGTCTGTCGCGCGGTGCCGGAAAGGGAGCGGGACTCGGAAACGCCTTTTTGTCCTTTGTTGCGGATGCGGACGCTCTTATACAGGTGATACGCTGTTTTTCGAATCCTGCGGTGGAACACCCGGAAGGCAGCGTTGATCCGCTTCGTGACTGGGACATCGTCGATAACGAGCTTATATTCC
>JAEEYY010000188.1 GCA_016288355.1 Synergistes sp. | reverse complement strand
GATCCTTTCCGTTTTCCGGGAGGCCGGCCTGGATTCCATGCTTCATCTTGATTTTTCCGTCATTTCCGATATGAATTATTATTCCGGCGTAGTCTTCCAGGGATACGTCCAGGGCGTGCCGGGCGCGGTTCTTTCCGGCGGACGCTACGATCCGCTTCTTACCAGAATGGGCTACCGCGGCGGCGCCATCGGCTTTGCGGTCTACCTGGATCAGCTGGAGCGGCTGGGCGGCGAAGAAGGAAACGATGTGGATCTGGTGCTGCTGTGCAGCCGCGGAACCGATCCCGGCGACATCATCCGCACGGTGCGGAATCTCACTTCCCAGGGCCTCCGGGTCCGCGTCGCGGAGAATCCGCCGGAATCTCTCCGCTACGGAAAACTCGCCAGGCTGAATGGAAAGGAGATGGAAATCCTTGAAGAACGTTCTTAATATTGCGCTTCCCAAGGGACGGCTCGGGGAATCCGTCTACGAGATGTTTGCGAAAGCCGGATTTGAATGTCCCTCCGTCCTGGAGAAAAGCCGGAAGCTGATTTTTGAGAATGACGCAGGCACGCTCCGCTATTTCTGGGTCAAGCCCTCCGATGTATGTGCTTACGTGGAACGCGGTGCCGCGGATATCGGCGTCGCAGGCAAGGATATCCTTCTGGAATATGAGCCGGATGTCTATGAGCTTCTGGATCTGAACGTGGGAAAATGCCGCATGGCAGTTGCCGGCAGGGAAGGTTTTCGGGACGACCGGCGCCGCACGCTGCGGGTCGCCACAAAATTCCAGCACTGCGCCAGGAGCTACTACGCCTCTATCGGGCGGGATATCGACATCATTCCCCTGAACGGTTCCATTGAGATTGCTCCCATTCTCGGGCTCTCGGATGTCATTGTGGACATTGTGGAGACCGGCACCACCCTGCGGGAGAATCATCTCGCGGTTCTGGAAACCATCTTCCCCATCAGCGCGCGGCTGATTGCCAATAAGGCCAGCTATGCATTCCAGCAAAGCCAGATTCAGCATCTGCAGCAGCAGCTTGCTCTTCAGCTGCAGAGCAGCAAGGAGGAATCCTGATGATTAGAATCATGAAATACGGACAGGTGCCCAATGCGGAGATTTTCGCCCGCGCGGTCAGTGCCGCGGATGTCTCAGGCGCCGTGTCCGATATCATTTCCGATGTACGTGCCCGGGGCGATCAGGCCCTTCTGGACTATACCGCCCGTTTTGACGGAGCGCGGCTCGACGCGCTGCAGGTCAGCGTCGAAGAGATGGAGCAAGCTCTTGCCGAGGTGGAGCCGGAGTTCCTCCGGATTCTCAATACCGCTGCGGAGAATATCCGCGCGTTCCACTCGCATCAGGTGCGCAGCAGTTTTGTCATCAACGAAAAGAACGGCGTTGTCCTCGGCCAGCGGGTCATTCCCATTGATCGGGTCGGACTGTATGTGCCGGGCGGTACCGCCGCCTATCCTTCCTCTGTTCTGATGAACGCCATTCCCGCGAAGATCGCAGGATGCCGCGAGGTGGTCATTGTGACGCCGCCCGGAAAAGACGGGCGCCTTCCTTCCGCCATCCTCGCCGCCGCGAAAGTTGCCGGCGTGGACCGGATTTTCAAAGTGGGCGGCGCCCAGGCAGTGGCCGCACTGGCCTACGGAACCGAAACCGTTCCCCGTGTGGACAAGATCGTCGGCCCGGGCAACGCCTATGTGGCTGAGGCAAAGCGGCAGGTTTTCGGACAGGTCTCCATTGACATGATCGCAGGGCCAAGTGAAATTCTGGTGGTCGCGGACGCAAAAAGCGACGCCCGCTTTGTGGCTGCCGATCTGCTCTCCCAGGCAGAGCATGACCGTCTTGCCAGTGCTGTTCTGGTCACGGATTCCCAGGCTCTTGCAGAAGCGGTACAGGCGGAGATTGAGCGCCAGCTTCCTCTTCTGGAACGGGAAGCGATTGCCCGCGCTTCCATTGACAACAATGGAAAGATCATTGTAGCTGACACGCTGGATGCCGCGATTGAGATCTCCAATGAGATCGCACCGGAGCATCTGGAACTCTGTGTAGACAATCCCTTTGACTACCTAAACCAGATCCGGCATGCCGGCTCTGTCTTCCTTGGCCGGAACTGCCCGGAAGCTCTGGGCGACTATTACGCCGGCGCGAACCACACGCTGCCGACCAGCGGGACCGCAAGATTCTCCAGTCCCCTGAGCGTGGATGATTTCGTAAAGAAATCCCAGTTCACCTACTATACAGCAGACGGTCTGAGGGAAGTCGCTGAGGATGTTGCCTACTTTGCCAGGAAGGAAGGCCTGACCGCGCATGCGCGCAGCGCCGTAATCCGGACGGAGGAATCAGAATGAGCCGCTATTTCAGCAGCCGGTTTTCCGGTCTGACCCCATATGTACCCGGCGAGCAGCCGCAGGACCAGCAGTACATCAAACTCAACACCAACGAATCCCCCTACCCTCCCTCTCCCGCCGCGGTGGAATGGGCCACTGCACACACCCGTTCCCTGAATCTGTACTCGGATCCCGAATGCCGGGAACTCCGGGAAGCGCTCGGGCAGTCCCTCGGTGTGGAGCCGGATCAGATCATGGTGACAAACGGCTCCGATGAGGTGCTCAATTTCGCCTTCATGGCCTTCTGCGATAACGAGAATCCCGCTGTCTTTCCGGATATCACCTACGGTTTCTATCCGGTCTTCGCACAGGTCAACCGGGTCCCCTACGTTGAGATCCCGCTCAAAGAGGATTTCACAGTGGATACCGACGCTCTGTGCGCGGCGGAAGGCACCATTTTCCTGGCAAATCCCAATGCGCCTACCGGCATTCTTCTCGGTCTTGACGAGATCGCCCGCATGGCGGCAAGCCGGCCCGACCGGGTGGTAGTCGTAGACGAGGCTTATATCGATTTCGGCGGCGAATCCGCCCTGAAGCTGCTGGACCGGTACGACAATCTTCTGATCACCCGAACCTTTTCCAAGCTTCGTGCTCTGGCCGGCGGCCGTCTGGGCTACGGTGTAGGCAGTCCTGCCCTGATGCAGGATCTGAACACTCTGCGCTACTCCACCAACCCTTATAACGTCAACTCCATGACGCTGAGCATGGGCCTGGCGATTCTCCGTGATGAGGAGACTGTCCTGCATAACCGGGACAGCATTATCCGGGTCCGGGAGGAAACGGAAGCGGAATTGAAAAAAAGAGGCTTCCTGGTCCTTCCCTCCAGCACGAACTTTGTCTTCGCCCGTACGCCCGCCATGGACGGCGCCTCTCTCTATCAGGCGCTCAAGGCGAAAGGCGTTCTGGTGCGGCATTTTACACCGGAGCGTATCCGGGACTTCAACCGCATTACCATCGGAACACGGGAGCAGATGCAGGCCTTCTTCCGTGTTCTGGATGAGATTCTGGGAGGCAGATCATGAGAACAAGTGAAATCAGCCGCAAAACCGCGGAAACTGACATCTCTCTCAAGCTGAATCTGGACGGCACGGGGCAGAGTGAGATCTCCACTGGCGTCGGATTCCTGGATCATATGCTGACGCTTTTTGCCCGTCACGGGCGCTTTGATCTGGCGCTTCGCTGTCAGGGTGATACCAATGTGGATGACCATCACAGCGTGGAGGACATCGGCATCTGCCTGGGCAAGGCATTCCGCGAAGCGCTGGGCGACAAGGCAGGTCTGACCCGGTATGCGGACTGCGCACTTCCCATGGATGAGGCGCTGATCCTTACGGCGGTGGATCTTTCCGGCCGCGGCAAGTGCGTCTATGCTCTGGAACCGCCCACGGAAAAGATCGGCACATTCGACACCCAGCTTGCGGAGGAATTCTTTGATGCTTTTGCTTCAAATGCCGCTCTCACGCTGCACCTTCGCCAGCTGTCCGGCCGCAATTCCCATCATATCATTGAAGGCGCCTTTAAGTCCGCCGCCCGCAGTCTACGCGCTGCCGTCAAGGTGGATCCCGATCTGAACGGAGAGGTGCTCTCCACCAAAGGAGTTCTGGAATGATTGCGATTATCGACTACGGCGTGGGCAACCTTTTCTCACTGAAGAGTTCCTTCGCCGCCATCGGAGCGGAAGCCCGTGTCACCTCCCATCCGGAGGATCTTGCCGCGGCTGACCGCATTATTCTGCCCGGCGTCGGCGCCTTCGGCGATGCCGCGGAGAAGCTCCGCCGCGCCGGTATGGATCAGGCGGTTCTGGAGCAGGTCTCCGCCGGCAAGCCTCTGCTCGGCATCTGTCTCGGCATGCAGCTGCTGCTGGAGGAAAGTCTGGAATACGGCACTCACGCGGGACTCGGTCTGATCCCCGGCCAGGTACGGCCCATCTCGGAGGTCATCCCCGCCGATTACAAGATCCCGCATATCGGATGGAATGCTCTGCAGTTCTGCGGAGAACCCTCCCGGCTGTTCTCCCGGATTTCCGAAGGAGACGCGGTCTACTTCGTCCACTCCTTCCAGGCAACCGGCTGTGCGGCACATACCATTGCCTGTGCCGAGTACGGAGCGCCTCTGACTGCAGCTGTGGCGAAGGAGAATGTCTTCGGCTGCCAGTTCCATCCGGAGAAGAGCGGCAATGTGGGACTGAATATTCTTCGCGCTTTCTGCGATCTGGAGGTGTAATCCATGCTGATTTTTCCTGCCATTGATCTGTATGAGGGCAAAGCCGTGCGGCTGCTGCGGGGGGATTATACCCAGATGACCGTTTATTCGGACAAGCCCTGGGAAATTGCCTCCGATTTTGCCCTGCAGGGCGCCGTCTGGCTTCACACAGTGGATCTGGAAGGCGCAAAAAGCGGACAGACGCCAAATCTGCCCGTCATTGAGCGCCTGGTCCGGGATTCCGGACTCCGCGTGGAGGTAGGCGGCGGCATCCGGAGCATGGAAGTGATCGATCGCTATCTGGACGCCGGCATCAGCCGCGTCATTCTCGGAACTGCCGCAGTTCGGGATCCGGACTTTCTGGCGGCGGCTGCCGCGCGCTGTCCGGACCAGCTTACCGTGGGCGTGGATATCCGCGACGGCGAGGTTGCCGTATCCGGCTGGACGGAGAAATCCGGCCTGGACGCCTTTGATTTCTGCGCTCATCTGCAGACGCTGGGAATCCAGACCCTGATCTGTACGGATATCTCCCGGGACGGTGCCATGCAGGGTGCCAACCACGCGCTCTACCAGAAACTGTCAAATGAATTCTCCATGAATATCATCGCCTCCGGCGGCGTGTCCAGTCTGGAGGATATCCGGATCCTGCGCGCCATGGATCTCTACGGCGCCATTATCGGAAAGGCCTATTACACCGGGGCAATTTCCCTGAAGCAAGCGATTGAGGTGGCAAAATGATTACCAAACGGATTATTCCCTGTCTGGATGTCCGGGACGGAAGAGTGGTCAAGGGCGTGAATTTCGAAGGGCTGCGGGACGTCTCCTCCCCTGTGGATCTCGCGCGCTATTATTCCGATGTGGGCGCCGATGAACTGGTTTTCTACGACATCACCGCCTCTGCGGAAGGACGCAGGCTCTTCACGGATATCCTCTGTGAAGTGGCAAGCACCATCTTCATTCCCCTGACGGTAGGCGGCGGCATCAATTCCCTGGATGACTTCGACCGGGTGCTCAAATGCGGCGCGGACAAGGTCAGCATCAACTCCGGCGCGATCCGCCGGCCGGAACTGGTATATGAAGCAGCCAAGCGCTACGGCGACCAGTGTGTCGTACTCTCCGCCGACATCAAGCGTGTGGACGGTGTGTTCCATGTCTTCGCGAAAGGCGGCCGGGAGGACACAGGCATGGAGGCCATCTCCTGGATCCGCCGGTGTGTGGACTCTGGTGCGGGAGAGATTGTGGTCAACTCCATCGATACGGACGGCGTAAAAGGCGGCTTTGACCTTCCCATGCTCAAGGCGGTCTGCGATGCGGTCGGCGTTCCGGTCATTGCCTCCGGCGGCGCCGGCAATATCGATCATTTTATTGAACTGTTTCATTCCCTTCCTCAGGTGGATGCAGGTCTTGCGGCCTCCATCTTCCATTTCGGGGAAGTCCTGATTCCGGACCTCAAGGCAAGGCTCCGGGAAGAACACATTCTTGTGAGAGAGGTAGCACCATGCTGAACATTGAAGATCTGAAATTTGACGCCAATGGCCTGATCCCCGCAATTGTTGTGGATTCCGTTTCCAAGCGGGTCCTCACGCTGGCCTACATGAACCGGGAAAGCCTGAAAATCTCCATGGAGAAGGAACTGACCTGCTTCTTCAGCCGCTCCCGCCAGGAACTCTGGCTGAAAGGAGAGACCAGCGGCAACTATCAGCACATCGTCTCCATCACGGCAGACTGCGACCAGGACGCACTGGTGGTTGTGGTGGAGCCGGACGGACCTGCCTGCCATCTCGGCACCCAGTCCTGCTTTGAGTATCCTGTCTTCCAGAGCGAGGACCGTCACCAGTTTACGCTGGAGGGTCTGTATGAACTGCTGCAGGGACGCAAGGAAAATCTTCCGGAAGGCTCTTATACCACCTACCTCTTTGAGAAGGGTCTGGACAAAATCCTGAAAAAGGTCGGTGAGGAATGCACGGAAGTGATTATCGCCGGCAAGGCGGAGGACCGTCCGGAAACCATCTATGAAATCGCGGATCTGGCTTACCATGTCATGGTTCTCATGGTGGAAGCGGGCATCAGCGTGGAGGATGTCCATAAAGAGCTGGCATCCCGCCATGTCATTGACCACAAGGTTAAGCAGGAGAAAATGACCTGATGGAGGACTTTCATGTTCATTCCACCTTCTCCGACGGCTCCGCGTCTCCGGAGGAGGTCGTACAGGCTGCCGTCCGTCTTGGAATGACCCGCCTCGGCTTTGCCGATCACGGATACGCTCCATACGATCTGGACTGCTGCATGAAGCAGGAGATGATACCGGCCTATCTGGACCAGATTCGGTCGCTGTCAGTGCGCTATGCAGATAAGCTGGAAATCTACTGCGGCGTGGAGCAGGATCTCTTTTCCACTCAAAGTACGGAGCCCTTTGACTATGTCATCGGCTCGGTTCATTACCTGCATCTGGACGGGCAGTACATTCCGGTGGACTACCGGGAGCAGGATCTCCTGACTGCCGCAGACCGGTTCTTCGGCGGCGACTGCATGTGCCTGGCGGAAGAATACTTCCGCACCGTCAGCGACGTCTATGATGCAACCCGCTGCGACTTGATCGGACATTTTGACCTGATCAGCAAACTCAACCTCGGAAACCGGTTCTTCAACGAGGAGGATCCACGATATACCGCTGCGTGGAGGGCTGCCGCCGACCGGCTACTCCCCTGCGGCGTCCCGTTTGAGATCAACACCGGCGCAATTGCCCGAGGCTATCGAACCGTTCCCTATCCAAGCAGTCCGATGATCCGTTATCTGTCAGACAACGGCGCAAGGTTTGTCCTATCCAGCGACAGCCACAGCCCGGACCATCTGTGCTATGATTTTGACAGGCAGTATTGTAACGCGGCTGCCCTCGGTGCGAAATTTGTTCCGTTTCTTTCATCGCATTGACAATACAAGTGCTCCGAAACCATGGACCTGTCCGCGGTTACGGAGCACTTGTCATCTGATTGGGCTGTATGCTAAACTGAGTGTAGATACACGGCATTCATCCACATTATCTGAGCACAGTTTTTTTAAGGAGTGTTGTTTGTGAAATTGGATCTGTTTGTCATTCCCTACTCCTTTAAGTCCATGAATCTGAGTACGGAAGCCATGATGCGTGCAGCCCGGGATATCGGGTTCGATGGAATCGAGGGCGGCACACTGACGGACGAGTATCTGGACCTGTTGACAAAGTACGGGCTGAAATGCT
>JAEEYY010000187.1 GCA_016288355.1 Synergistes sp. | reverse complement strand
CCTGGAAAAGCAGGAGAACGGCGTCGTATCGAGGTGGAAGCCTCTGATATCAACCTGGGGTCAGGAGGAATTCGGTTCCTTTGCCGACTCCGTGCCGCCTGTGCTCTGCGCGGTTTCGGCCGACGGCATGCCGGTGCTTTCCTCAAAGAGGGAGAGCGCTTACCGGCTGCTTTCCGCGCTTACGGATATGATCGTACGCGAATCACAGACGCTGAGCGGAGAGAAGGGCCGTATGATAGACTGCGGCAACATCCATGAAGTGTGGATACGCTCGCTGCTGTGGCGGGAGCCCGCGCCGGAAAACTGCGAAGAAGGGATGAGCGCCCTTTATCGGCAGGTAAAGTCGTGGGGCGAGACCTTCGAAGCAGCCGGCGTGCAGCCTTGGCGTTTTATTCTCCGCATTGAGGAGCCGCTGGAAGAAGAAGGCACATGGACGCTCTCATGGTATCTTCAGTCGGCCGGCGATCTTTCTCTCGTCATCCCCGCAGAACGTGTATGGAGCCCTGCGGAGGCGGAGCGCCGCCTCTTCGCTCATACAAAGGCAAATCCGCGCCTTTATATGCTGAAGATGCTCGGGCTGCTTGCAGCAAGAGTGCCGGCTGTCGAGTCGGGGCTGCACACACCGTCTCCGTGCGAGTGCCGGCTTACGCTTGACGAACTCTCCGATCTCGTGCTGAACAGACTGTCCGGCGTTATGGATATGGGTATACAGGTACAGTTTCCGCGAAGCTGGGGAGAGCGGCCGGAAACGCCGAAGCTTTCGGTGAGGGCGGAAGTGCGGGATAATGCTTTTGCTGCCGCGGGAAGGATCGGCATGTCAGAAATGCTTGAAGTCGACTGGAAGGCGGCTTTAGGCGGCGATATCCTCACGGATGATGAGCTGGAGATGCTTGCCGGGCTGAAAAGTCCGCTTGTAAACATACGCGGCAGATGGGTCCTGATATTCAGGGACGAGATAGATAAGATATCCGCTGCGCTGAAAAAACTGCCGGGGCATATTAGCCGCAGAGAGGCCCTTGTTTCCTCTCTCAGGCAGGAATATAAAGACGCTCCCTTCTCGGGCTTTTCCGGCTCAGGCTGGCTTGAGGGCATAAAGGAAATGCTGTCTTCCCCTCAGCTTAAGGAGGCAGACGCGCCGCCGGGATTTTACGGGAAACTGCGCCCCTACCAGGCAAAGGGGCTTTTCTGGCTCAGACGGCTTACGGGGCTGGGGCTGGGCGCCTGTCTTGCCGACGATATGGGACTTGGAAAGACGGTACAGACACTTGCTCTCATCGAGGGTATCAGGGAAAGCGGTGAAGAGCGGCCGGTACTCCTTATATGCCCCACGTCGGTTATGGAAAACTGGCGGCATGAAGCCGAAAGATTTGTCCCGGCGCTTAAAACGCTCGTTCATCACGGGCACGGCAGGAAGAAAAAGAATGAGTTCTCCGACGAAAAGCTTGCCGGAACGCTCGTTATATCTTCATATGCGCTGCTTTGCCGCGACAGTGCGCTTTTTTCGTCGGTAAAATGGGCCGGGGCAGTGCTTGATGAAGCGCAGAACATAAAGAACCCTGATACCAGGCAGGCAAGGGCCGCCCGCTCGGTAAGCGCGGACTGGCATATAGCGCTCACAGGTACGCCGGTCGAAAATCACGCCGGAGACATGTGGTCGATAATGGAGTTTCTGATGCCGGGACTCTTACCGAACCGCTCCAGATTCACGCGCGAGATACTCCGTCCCGTGCAGGCGGGGGACAGGAATGCGGCGGAGAGGCTGCGCCGCATGACCGCTCCTTTCATCCTGCGTCGTCTTAAGACAGACAGGAATATAATAAGCGACCTGCCGGAAAAGATCGAAAACCGCGAATTCTGTCCGCTTACACGCGAACAGGCTACGCTGTACAAAGCAGTCGTATCCTCCTTTGAGAATGATCTGACGGGAACGGAGGGCATAAAGCGCCGGGGCGTGATACTGAGTGCGATAACGTCGCTGAAACAGATATGCGACCATCCTCTGCTCTATCTGAAAGACCGCTCGGCGTTAAGCGGACGCTCCGGTAAAATGACGCGCATAGCGGAACTTGCCGAAGAAATGACGGCGGCTTATGACCGTGTGCTGATATTCACGCAGTATGCCGAGATGGGGGCGCTGCTCAAAAGGTTCTTGCAGGAGAATTTCGGGCGTGAAGCGCTCTTTCTGCACGGGGGGGTGCCGGGCGAAAAGCGCGCCGCGATGGTGCGCAGATTTCAGGAGGAAGAAAACGGCCCGCCCTTCTTTATTCTGTCGCTCAGAGCGGGTGGCACCGGGCTCAATCTCACGCGTGCAAATCACGTGGTGATGTTTGACCGCTGGTGGAACCCGGCCGTGGAACAGCAGGCGGTGGACCGCGCGTACCGCATAGGGCAGGAGCGCAGCGTCCATGTGCACTATTTCTGCTGCCGCGGTACTCTTGAAGAAAAGATAGAACGTCTGATAAACGAGAAGAAAGAGCTTGCCGAGATGCTGGTGGGCGGCGGAGAGGCTTCTCTCTCAGAGCTCAGCGACAGCGATCTTTACGACCTCTTCACACTTGAAAGAGAGGCTCAGGAGACACTGTGAGAAAGACGACCGGATATTACAGCAGACGCTGCGGCAGAAGCAAGCCCCGTGAGGCAAGGGCAGGCATAAAGGCGCGCACGCAGCGTGGGCATGATTTTGCGGTAAACTGGTGGTCTGCCCGCTGGATGGAGACAATGGAAGAAACTATCGACGCAGGGCGCATTGCCCGCGGCAAAAACTACGCCCGCAGGGGACAGGTCGTAAGCATTGACATAGGGCCCGGTCTGGTGACAGCTATGGTTCAGGGGAGCCGCAGGACCCCGTACCAGCTGCGTCTCGGCTTTGATACTGCAAGCGCTGAATCGCGCGAGCTCATACTCTTTCGCTTCAGGGAGGACGCCGCTCTTGCCTCGGAGCTGCTCGCAGGAGAGCTGCCGGAAAAAACCGAAGAAATATTTGCGGAAGCAGGAGCTCCTCTCTTTCCGGACAGTGAAGCGCTGCGCCGCTTCAGATGCTCATGCCCCGATGAAGCCTTTCCCTGCAAGCATGTGACGGCTGTTCTCTTTCTGCTGTGCGAGGAGATAAGCTGCGATCCGTTTCTGCTGCTGCGCCTGCGCGGGATAGAAAAAGAATGGCTTGCGGAGATGCTGACGCAGGAAACGGCTTCTGACTTTGACGACACAGTGATCTCTGACCCTGAGACAGAAAGCGGCGTGCTCTGCGGGGGCGCTGAAAGCACGAAAGAAGCCGCGCCCGCAGCGGAAGAAATGCCTTGCCCGGGAGAAAACTGGTTTCGGGGAGGCGGGTTTTCCCCTGATCAAACAGCATTTGCCGCGGGAGCGCATGCCGCCGCGCTTGAAGTGATGACCGATTTTCCCTTCTGGAAAGGGGAGCGCCCTTTCCGCCAGACGCTGGTCCCGATATACGAACGGGCCGCTCTTTATGCCGCGGAGATACTGACAGGGGAAAGAAAGCGCCCTGCAGGCAGGCCGCGCAAAATACTCTGACGCATTAAAAACAGAGCTGCAAAACAGAAAGCCCCGGCGTAGTATGAAGGCGCGTGGCGAGGTATGCCTTAAGCCAGCTT
>JAEEYY010000016.1 GCA_016288355.1 Synergistes sp. | reverse complement strand
CCTCCAGACGCGGTCAGCCATATGCGCGCGATCTCTTCTTCAGGCGCGTCGCGCAGGCACTGCCACACCGCGCTGTGCTCGCTGTCGACCGGGCGCAGCTGGTCTTTCCTGCAGACAAGAGGCATGACCCATGGGCCTGCCACAACTATACTTTCTTTATTCGCAAGCGAAACATCTATGCCGCGCGAAAGGGCTCTTTGAAGAGCGGGTATTGCAGCCACGCCCGAAGATGCAAAAACAGCGTGATCGACACTCTCGTCCGATACTATTTCGGTAAGCGCCGCCGTACCTGTCAGGCATTTAAAACCGTCTGCCTTCCAGCTTCTGCTGTCAGGTTCGGTCAGACATAGTATCTCTGCGTTGAATTTTCTTCCCAGTTCCGTTAATTTTTTTGCATTGCTTCCTGCGGCAAGGGCTTTCACCGAAAAAACATCCGGAAAGCGGGCACATATATCAAGCACCGAGCCGCCCACGCAGCCGGTCGCGCCTATGACCGCAAGATTTATCTTGCCCATGCTACCCTACAAGCTCGAATATAACAAAGGCGATCGTGCCGTTGACAAGAATACTGTCGAATCTGTCAAGCAGCCCGCCGTGCCCTGGAATAATAGCGCCGGTATCCTTAACCCCGGCCTCGCGTTTAAGAACAGATTCTCCAAGATCTCCCAGCTGCCCCGCTATGCCGCAGATAAGCCCCATCAGCAGAAGCGGTATCGGAGGGAAGGAAAAGATAAGCGCCATAAGTCCGCCGCACATAAGGCTCGCGGCTGCGCCGCCGATAAAGCCTTCCCATGTCTTGCGCGGACTCACGCGGCTGCAGAGAAGATTCTTGCCGAGATGGCTCCCCACGAAATAGGCCGCGACGTCGCAGCTCCATGTGCAGAGGAAAAGAGTTATCAGAAACATCGCGCCGAGCTCTCTGGAGCGTATCAGGATCATAAATGACCACGGCAGAACGACATAGGCGATCCCGGCAACGGTCGTGCCCATCGATGCGACCGCATTGCTCTCGCCTGAAACCTGATGCTTAAGCACTTCAAGAAAGAGCGCGATAAACGCCACCGCGGATATCGAACAGAGCATCACAGGTACGCTCATAAAACCAAACGCTGTGCCGAGCAGGAGAAAAAGGCCTGAAAGAAGCATCAGTGTCTGTGATGCCGAGATCCGCTCCGACTGAAGCTTGTAAAACTCATGCAGGGACATCATCGCTATCAGAGTGACGATAGCGCTCCAGTAAACGCCGCCCAGAATGATACCTCCGATGACTATGACAACGATAAAAATACTGCTGAGAGCCCTGATTTTCAGATCAGGGCTCGACGTAAGAAATTCCTTAAGCTTTTCCATACCGTCGCTCCCTCTCATAATAATTGCGGACAGCTTCTTCCAGGCTGTCTTTATCGAAGTCCGGCCAGTACTGCCGTGTAAAGTAATATTCGCTGTAGGAGCTCTGCCAGAGCCAGAAATTGCTTAGGCGCATCTCTCCGCTGGTGCGGATTATAAGATCCGGATCCGGCACGTCGGGAAGGTAAAGGCTGCGCCGGAATATTTCCGCAGTCACGGGGGTCTTTGTCCCCTGAGCAATTATTTTGTTGACAGCGTCAAGTATCTCCTGACGCCCCCCGTAATTGAAGCAGATGATAAGATTGCGTTCGTTGTATATCCTGGTCTTCTCTTCGACCTCATGCAGTATTTCAGCTATATCCTGCGGCAGCGCCGCAATGTTCCCTGCAAAGCGCACACGGCAGTTTTCCTTGCAGAGCTCAGACAATTTGGCGCGCATATAATAGCGGAAGAGCCCCATGAGCCCCTTTACTTCACTCTGTGCCCGCTTCCAGTTCTCTGTGGAGAAAGCATAAAGAGAGATATAGGGAATGCCGAGATCCTTCGCCGCGCGCATCACACGCTCGACTGCACGTGCACCCGCATGATGTCCCATTACGCGCGGCAGGTGCTTTTCTTTGGCCCAGCGCCCGTTACCGTCCATTATTATCGCAACGTGCTTTATCTTGTCGGCCGGCATTTATTGCCCTCCTGCTCCGAATATGTCCTCTCCAAGGCTCCCTGTCGCCTTTACCTCGTCCCAGCGGCGCTTTACCTCTTGTATATCCATCCATGTAAGATCTTTCGGGCTTCCTTTTGTCCTGCTTTGATTGCGCAGCAGATAACTCGGATGAAACATCGGCATAACGGCTATCCCCCGCCATTCGAACCATCGGCCTCGCAGTTTGCTTATGCCTTCGTTGGTCTGCAGTATCCAGCGCATCGGAGTATTGCCGAGCAGCACGATAAGCAGCGGATCCATAAGCATTATCTGAGTCTGAAGATGTTTATCGCAGAGGACCGTCTCCTGAGGAGCCGGCACACGGTTATCCGGCGGGCGGCATTTTACTATATTTGTTATGTAGACTTCGCTGCGGTCTATGCCTGCCGCATTAAGTATCTGAGTCAGAAGCTGCCCCGCCCTGCCGACAAAAGGCAGACCCTGCGCGTCTTCATCCGCGCCGGGGCCCTCTCCGATGAAAAGCAGTTTAGAGTCGGGATCGCCGTCTCCGAATACTACCTTCGTGCGCGTGGCCGCAAGCGGACATGCACGGCACTCCATTGCTTCGGCCCGTGCTTTTTCCCAAAGTATTTTTTTGCATGCCGCTCTTTCTTCCCCGGAGAGTCTGAACAGCAGTCTTCTTTCCTCGCTCATACCCGTACCTCCGCAATTATCACATCGACGCTCCTGACGTCAAGGCCTGTAAAATAGCGCAGGCTTGTTGCTATGCGGTTTTTCAGCAGAGACGCTACTTCTATCAGTTTTTTATCTCCAAGCGTCGCCGCTATCTTTACTTCGATATGCAGTGCATCTTCATCCGGCTTCACGCTTACTTCGTTTACATTGGCTATCTGGGCCGTTCTGCCGGTTACGAAAGATACAAGCTCTTCTATTGCCTCCGGTTCGATATGGACATCGCCGTAAAAGCTGAACGGCGGGCGTACTATGGTCTTTTCCCCCTCGCGTTTGTCTTTGGATTTCCAAAAGACCCTCAGCTGCCCCACGAGCTTGCCGGCAAAATTTTTCCGTACGAGGACATGCGATACGGGTATTACATGCTGCCCTTTGTTAAAGCGTTCGTTTCGGGCTTTCAGTATCTCTTCGGGAGTGGCGACATCTTCTATATGGACCACCTGGGAAGGCGCGGGCAGTCCGAGACGCCTTAATATTTTCAGCGCCATATCGTCGGAGGTGGCAATTACCATCACGCGGGCCGGAGCTGCGGAACTGAAAAACGATATCACTTCGCGGCGGTGATCCTCAAACTGGAAAAGGGCCCTTCTGATAGCGCTTACCTGGTTTCTTTCCGATTTTGCGCTTTTTCCGCATACTATGCTTCCCTTATATATCACAAGCCCGTCGTCGATTATATAATCGGCGTCAAGCAGCGACGCGACCAGCTGGGCGCGCTGGCTCTTGCCTGTGCCGGCCGCCCCTACAAATGCCGATGTGGTTATCCCGCCGCTGACATTCTTTGCCATCATATCTTATTTTTACCGTTAGCCCTGATATGATATCTCCGCGCCCAGCGAGCGCAGCTTTTCAATGAGCCCTTCATAGCCGCGCCATACATGATGCAGATCGCATACGGTGCTCTCTCCGTCGGCGGCAAGGGCAAGAAGTATAAGTGCGGCGCCCGCGCGCAGGTTTGAAGAGCAGACCTCCGCCCCGGCAAGAGCCGGTACGCCGGTAATTATAGCCACATTATCCTGCACTTCGATCTTTGCGCCCATCTTTTTAAATTCGTTTATATGCAAAAGACGGGAATCAAACACGCTTTCATGTATAACGCTCGTCCCGGACGCAAGCGTAAGCGCGGCCATCATCTGAGGCTGGACGTCTGTCGGGAACCCGGGATAAGGCAATGTTTTAACTGTAATGCCTTTAAGCGGGCCGTCAGACTTGGCGGTTATCTCGTCTCCGAAAATATCGATCGCCGCCCCTGCCTCTTCAAGTTTGTTCAGTATAGCCTCCATAAAGCCGGCAGAAATTCCCTTTACGGTGACTGCGCCTCTCGTGATGACGCCTGCGATCAGGTAAGTCGCCGCCTCGATGCGGTCAGGTATTATCTCTCCTGTCGCGGAATGAAGGGAAGGCACGCCGCTTATGCGGATAGTCTCAGTTCCGTCGCCCCTTACCGGTGAACCCATCAGCCTGAGTATCTCTGCAAGGTTTACTATTTCAGGTTCTTTCGCCGCGTTTTCTATAAAGGTCGTTCCTTCCGCAAGCGCAGCTGCCATCATCAGGTTTTCGGTAGCGCCGACTGACGGATAATCCAGCGTGATAGTAGCGCCCTTCAGGCGGCCGGCAGCCGCTTCCACGGCACCGGATCTAAGCTCTATATCTGCGCCCATCTTTGCCAGCCCTTTAAGATGAAAATCGAGCGGCCTGCTTCCTAAAACACATCCGCCGGGCAGCGGCAGATGGGCACGGCCGCAGCGTGCGACCAGCGGGCCGAGTACAAGAGAAGAAGCCCTCATCTTGCGGACAAGCTCGACAGGCGTATCCGTCTTGAGCTTATCGGGGACGTCGATCTTCATGCTGTGGCCGTTAAATACGACCGAAGCCCCAAGATCTGAGAGAAGGTCGCACATCGTGCGTATATCGTGCAGATCCGGCACCCCTTCCAGCGAAAGTGTGCCGTCTTTCAGAAGTATGGAGGCAGCCATTACAGGCAGGGCTGCATTTTTCGATCCCTGTACGTCCACGGTGCCGTGCAGCTTTGTGCCTCCCCTTATTATCATTTTTTCAGGCATTGTATCCATCGCGGGTTTTTCCTTCAGCTACCGGCCAAGAAGGCTTTCTTTTAATGTTTTGACTATCCTCACAGAAGCTGTTCCGTCTCCGAACGGCTGCTCCTCGCATTTTTTCCTTACGGCTTCTATCGCTTCGGGACTGCCGAGCAGTCTGAGCGCAGCGGAAAGGATCTTTTCCTTATTCACTCCGACAAGGATGCCGCTTCCATGTTCCACCGCCTCCGGGCGCTCCGTGACATCCCGCAGTATCAGAACAGGCTTCTTTATAGCGGAAGCCTCCTCCTGGACGCCGCCGCTGTCGCTCAGAATAAATTCCGACGCGTTCATGGCCCATATAAAATCCGGATAATCAAGAGGATCGCACAGGATGACACGCGCGTGTCCCTGGAGATGTTTTCTGATTATCTCTCTGACGGCCGGATTTTTGTGCATCGGGATGACCATCCAAATATCCGGGTGCGCGTTTAAGATCTCCGTGAGGGCTTCGCATATCCCTTCAAGCGGCTTTCCCCAGGACTCGCGGCGGTGTGCGGTAACAAGAAGAAAACGTGCGTTCTCAGGCAGCGCCGAAAGCTCGCTGCATTCCGGGACGGTGCGTTTTGATATCGTATAGAAGAGAGCGTCTATCACGGTATTGCCCGTTATGCTTACTGCGCTTTCCGGGATACCGTCTTTTATAAGATTGTCGGCGGCAAGTTTCGTGGGCGCAAAGCCCCAGGTTATTATCTTGTCCACAAGGACCCTGTTCATCTCCTCGGGGAAAGGCAGGCGCATATTGCCGCTGCGTAGTCCGGCCTCTACATGCCCTACGGGAATGCCCCGGTAAAATGCCGCAAGGCCTGCTGCGAATGTCGTGGAGGTATCTCCGTGCACGAGAACGGCTGCCGGCTGCGTATCGTCAAAATACTGTCCGGCTCCTGTCAGTACTGAAGACGTTATATGATCGAGAGACTGGCGCTCTTTCATTATACTAAGATTTCTGTCAGCCGAAAGTCCGAAGAAATCGAGCACCTGATCAAGCATTGCAGCATGCTGACCGGTCGCAAGTATGCGCACGTCAAAAGAAGCATCGTCGGCAAGAGCCATGACCACCGGGGCCATCTTGATGGCTTCCGGTCTGGTTCCTACGACGCATATAACTCTTTTTTTCTCCATTGCTGCTTCCTCCAGCTCAGAAAATGTTAAAAAAAGGCAGACCCAGCAGGCGCACGCCGGCCGCCAGTATAATTGCGTGAGCCACGCCCATGACTGCAAGCGCCGCAGATTTAGGCAGTCCGTGATCCTGCAGTTTGTGGTGCAGGTGCCCTCTGTCAGGCTCAAACGGGGATTTCCCGTGAATAACGCGCCTTGTCATAGCAACAAGGGTATCGATTACAGGTATACCTCCGAAGAGCAGCAGCAGAATCGCAAGATAGACGGGATTTT
>JAEEYY010000186.1 GCA_016288355.1 Synergistes sp. | reverse complement strand
TTTTGACGACTTTAGGCTCGGCGGCGGTAAGAGTTCCGGTCTTATCGAAAACTATCGTCTCCGCTGAAGCCAAAGCCTCTATATACCGGCCTCCCTTGATAAGGACACCGTGTTTTATTCCTTCCCGCATTGCTGACAGGATAGCAAGCGGAGTCGCAAGCTTTATCGCGCAGGAATAATCGACCATAAGCGCCGCTGAAGCCCGCAGAGCGCTGCGTGTAAATATATATACGAGAAGAGCCAGCGCAAAATTAAAAGGTACTATTGCGTCGGCTAAGCGCTCTGCCCTGCCCTGCACCGAAGCTTTGCGTGTTTCCGACTCCTCCACAGTGCTTATTATCCTGTTTATCCTTGTCGAGTTGCCTATTGCGGTGACCTTTACCGCTATCATCCCTTCTTCGACTATAGTGCCGGCAAATACTGAAAGCCCCGGCTTTCTGTGCACGCCGAGAGGCTCCCCGGTCATAGATGACTGATTCACCACAGCCTCTCCTTCCGCTACGGTCCCGTCTGCGGGTATAACGGAACCGGCCCTTACTACCACGATATCTCCGGGACGCAGTTCGGCAGCCGGCACCTCAATGTCCCCTTTTTCTGTCCTTATCCAGACCTTGTCGATATTCAGGGCAAGACTCTGTATAAGGTCTTCCTTTGATTTTTTATGGGTCCAGTTCTCAAGAAGATCACCGACTGAGATCAGCGTCATGACGATGCCGGCGGCTTTGAAATCGCCTCTTAACATAGCGCATACGATAGCGGAAGCGTCAAGTACAGATACATTTAGCTTATGCGCTTTAAAAACAGAATCAATGCCTTTTTTTACAAACCTTGCCGAACGGTATAAAGCAAATATATGGCGCAGAGGAAAAGGCAGCGCCATTCTGAATGCCGCGCCGGCACACATAAAAGCGACGCCTGCCCAGGGCGTTTTATCATACTGCCCGTCTTCTTCGTATAATTCCGAATCGCTGCAGAGATCCTCTGTTAGCAGTGAAACCGCAGTCAGTATTTTCTTCCTGCTTCGTTCATGAAATTTTAACAGTATACTGTCTGTTCGGAAAGAGACCTTTACGCTTATTACATCCTGCTGTACTCCAAGCAATGTTTCGATCACAGCTGAGTTTTTCTTTGTAAGCGTGCCTTTCGGTATGCGCAGACGAACACGTCCGGGCAGATCGTGTACGATTTTGAAATCCATAACACACAACTCCCCACAGCAAAGGTCTGCATCTGTTAAATGCAGACCCTTAGATGATGATTACGGTGACAGGAAAGATCAGTTGGCTTCTTCCAGTGAATTTTTAGCCTCTGCATACATATCGGACAGGGATTCCTTTGTCTTTTCCGCAGCTTCGGCAGCCTGCTCCTGCAGTTTGATGCCGCGCGCCATAGCCTTTACGGCAGCCTGCTTTGCCTTGCCGTTCTTCACAGCCGCATAAGCACAGGCGCCAAGCATCGCGCCTGCCGCAAATATAAGACAGCGTTCACATTCGATTCTCATTTATAAAAACACCCCCTTTTAATGACAATGGTTAAACATTCTCTTTCGGACCCGTCTTAAAGTCTGACCTGGCTCTGGATGCAGCAGATAAGCTTTTTTAGAATTGCGCGAAACGGGCTCCAAAGTCAAAACACTCTTTTATGCCTTCACTGTCCGGCGTCAGGTTGATCATCAGTCCTTTTTCAAACAGCTGGCAGCAGTCATCCTTCATCCTCTTTTCCCAGTTGCGCATCCACTCTCCGTCTCCCCATCCGAAGGAACCGAATATCGCGACCCTGCGTCCGGCAAGCTCTGATTCAATGGATGTCAAAAAAGGTTCAAATTCACTCTCTTCGAGAACTTCGGCTCCCATTGCGGGACACCCGAGCGCAACCCGGTCGTAATCGCTGATGTTCCTGCTTCCAAACTCAGAAACAGTAAAAAGTTCCGCTTCGGCGCCCGCTGATCTTATGCCGTCAGCGATCTTATTTGCCATTATTTCGGTGTTCCCGCCTGCGCTCCAATAAATCACTGCTGTTTTTTTCATTTCTGTCTCCTCTCTTGTTCTGCGCTGCCGCATTATTAAAAAGCCTGAGCCATATCCATGAGCTGAGGTATATGGCACCCTGCCGCAAATCTTCTGCCGAACTGTTCGGCGCATTTCCTGTATCGTTCAAAAAGCGCCATCGAGCGTTTTTCGTCCCCGTATACCTTCCAATCTCCGCAGAGCTTATAGCCGCAGCCGCGGTTGTCTATAAAACCGGCTACGTCCTCAAGCGGGTAGCCGAGGAATACGCCGATCTCGTGCGGAAATGTGCCGCACTTCTTAAAGCGGCCCTTCAATCTGCTGAGCTTTTCATCTATGCTCTCTTCAGGCGGGTAGCCGTATTTTTCCAGAAAACGCACTGCATCGGGGGAAAAGACCTTAAACAGCAACTCTTTTCTGCAGAGCATGATAAGCGCGTATCTGTCGCAGCTGCAGAGACACTCCACGCTAACCCCATACTGTGCAAGAATGCTTTTCAGCTGGTATATGCCGTCTTCCGTGTCCTCTGTGACGGAGGGGTGCCATGTAAAAATATTGGATGGTTTTATGCCGGCAAGCACAGGTGCGCAATGAAAAACGACCAGCGATTCCAAAGTGTTTGACATAACTGCAGCCATCCCCTTCCGATGCGATTAGTCTATGCTAACCGTTGGCATAATAATACATTAGCAATGGCTAACTTGTCAATATAATAACCAAAACAAATTACCATCGAGCGGGTTAAAAAGAATCCGCCGGCAGTATTCATGAGTCATGTGATAATGCGCTTCAAATTCGGGATAGAGTGCGTCCTGACAGACAACGGCTTTGAATGCACACAGGTTCACATCTGATAAAGGCAAGCCAACACTCTTTGATAAAGTGCTTGAAGAGGAAGGGATAGAACACAAGCTGATAAGGCCCTTTACACCGCGTCATAACGGGAAGGTGGAAAGATCACACCGTAAGGACAATGAGTATTTTTATGCTTCTCATAAGTTCTATTCGTTAGAAGACTTTAATGAACAGCTTGCTGTCCACTGCAGGAAATACAATAACTTCCCCATGAGACCTCTTAACTGGAAGTCTCCCAGGGAAGTATTGGATGGGTTTCTTGATGAGGCTGATTTTGTAACACTGGTTTGACAAACCTACATATATAACTTAAGAAAGTGTTCAGACAACTTTTTATCGGAGGCTGTTATACAGAAATGACAGCGCTTAAAGGAGTGGAAGTTTTTCACGTCTGTGCGATAATATCTGTGTTAAAACTGTT
>JAEEYY010000185.1 GCA_016288355.1 Synergistes sp. | reverse complement strand
CGGGGTGGGACAGAAGACAGGGATAGACATAGTCGGAGAATCTTCCGGGACGCTTGCCGGCCCGGAATGGAAAAAAAGAAGGATAAAGGAAAACTGGTACGGCGGCGATACAGTCAACTATTCGATAGGGCAGGGATATGTGCTTATGACGCCTCTTCAGGTGCTTCGCGCCTATGCCGCGATAGCAAACGGAGGCCGGCTGCTAAAGCCGAGGCTCAGTACAAAGGCGCCGGTCGAAAGCGTTGCCCTTGATATTCCCGCCGACGTGTTAAAATTGATAAAGCGCGGCGTCGAAGAGGTCACCAGAAGCGGCACAGGACGCAGAGCCGCATCCTACGGCATAAAAATAGCCGGCAAGACAGGAACGGCGCAGAACTCCCAGGGCGAGGACCACGCATGGTTCGTCGGATATGCTCCCGTTGACAGACCTCAGTATGCGGTAGTGGCGATAGCGGAAGCCGGCAAGGGCGGGTCGTCGGTCGCTGCTCCTATCGTAGGAAAGATGCTGAATTTTCTAATAAACGGGAAAAAATATGTAGAGGAAAGACCGAAGGAGACAAAGCCGGCGCCAGCGCAGCAGACACCGGTACAGCAGGCACCGGTGCAGCAGACACCGGTACAGCAGGCGCCGGGGCAGCCGGCGGAAACGCCCGCAGTGCAGGATCACTGATACTCTCCCGCGGAGGTTCGGGTTTTGGTTATGATTCAATTAAAAGGCAGACAGGCAGGGGCCCTGCGATGCATAATACCGGCAGAGATGAGCGAAGAAGAAGCATCCGCAGCTTTCGAAAAGCTGCTTTCAGCGAGCGGACGTCTTATGCAGGGCCGCAGCATAGAGATAGATCTCGGTACAAGGGCTTTTGATCCGTCTTTTATCCTTGAGATCTGGAATAAATTAATAAAACCTTCCGGCTGCGCCGTGTCACGGTGGATAGCGGCCGATGACGAAAGCCGCGGCATGATGGGCAGGATAGGCTTTAATATTTCTTCGAATGAGGATGCTGACACAAAAAGCTCCCGCCTGCATGAGCAGGAGTGCAAAGCAGGCGGGGCGGAGGGGCTGGTCTGTTTCGGGTCAGTCGGCAGCGGTCAGATTATCCGCCATGACGGTGATATAGTGGTGATCGGCAACGTTGAGAAGGACGCGGAGATATCGGCAGAGGGCAATATTACCGTTACCGGACGCATCAGCGGCCTTGTGCACGCAGGGTGCGGCGGAAATGACGGCGCGGCGGTAACGGGGCGCTCTCTGGAAACGGGACAGGTACGGATAGGGACTAAACTGGGTATAATTGACAGAGCGTCCCCATTTTGGGGAAAAGCTGTGGCTCTTACGGTGATCGACGGCGAAGTTCAGGCAGTTCCCTGGCCTGAGCTCTGAATCGTTGGATTACAGATTTAGGAAGGAAGAAGCAGAACGCCGGGAACAGCCGGCGGCTTATCGAAAGATGGCAGAAAGTTTTACCACTTCGTGGTCTGATATAAAAAAATATGCTGACTGGCCGATAGTGCTGGTCACACTGCTGCTTTTTGCCTTTGGGCTGGCGGCGATATACAGTGCGAGCGCGTCGTTTACGAAAGGGGGCGCTTCTGTCTCCGGCTTTGTGATAAGGCAGATAGTATGGGGAGGCATCGGCTCCCTTATCTATATAGCGGCCGTCAAGACCGACTACCGCAATTTTATGAGGTTTGCGGCGCCTCTTCTGATATGTACCGTGCTGATGCTTACCGTGCTGCTGATCATGGGGCACAGCGCAAAAGGAGCACAGCGCTGGTTCAATCTGGGCTTTTTCCGCTTCCAGCCGTCAGAGTTCGGCAAGGTGATCTTTGCGCTGGCGCTTGCAAAGCTTTGCGCAGTGCTTCCCCCGAACACGCCGCGCGGAATCGGAGCGGCCATTGCAGTTGCGGGCGCCGTGATGCTGCCTATTATGCTTCAGCCCGATTTGGGCAGTTCTCTTGTATATGCCGTAATGCTTTTTTCTGTTTTTATCGTTGCCGGCATGCCGGTACGCTTCCTTGTCTCCATCGCAGGGGCCGGAGTTGCCGCGCTGCCTATGCTTTGGTTTGTGATGAAGCCTTACCAGAAGATGCGAGTCATGGTATTCCTCGACCCTACCGTCGACCCTCAGGGAGCAGGCTATAATGTCATACAGTCGCGCATAGCGGTAGGTTCAGGAGGTATCTTCGGGAAGGGCTTTATGCACGGCACCCAGGGAAAACTCCACTTTCTGCCTGAGCCGCACACAGACTTTATATTCAGCGTATTTTCGGAAGAGTTCGGTTTCATAGGCGCCGCGCTTGTGCTGCTGCTTTTTGCTGTATTATTGTGGCGTATACTTAAGATATCTCAGTATACTAAGGATATGCAGGGCAAGCTTTTCTGCACCGCTGTAGCCGCGTGGCTCTGGTTTCAGATAGCCGAAAGCGTTGCTATGAGCATGGGACTTGCGCCGGTCACAGGTATCCCTTTGCCGCTTTTCAGCTACGGCGGCAGCTCGATACTTGTCATATCGCTTGCGCTCGGGCTTGTTCAGAGCGTGAACGTAGCGGCGAAGCAGGACAGGTTCTGATATGAGCATCTGCGCGTCTGTGCCGCGGCATAGAGCGCTTTAAGTTTTGGAGGATAGATTTATGCCAGCAATTATCGAAGAGGGGCGCATCCGCAGGCTGCTCTCCTCTGTGAAGCATCCGTCGCGCTATTCCGGCGGCGAATGGGGCACAGTCCCGGTGAAGGACGGGGCCGGCCTTGTGCGTATCTGTTATGCTTTCCCGGACGTTTATGAGGTAGGCATGAGCTACCTCGGCTTTCAGATTCTGTACGCTCTTACCAAATCGCTGGAATATGCCGACGCCGACCGCGTATATACTCCGTGGCCGGATATGGAGAACGCTCTGCGCGCTGACTGCACCCCTCTCTGGGCCCTTGAGAGCAGACGCTGCGTCAGGGATTTCGACGCCGTAGGCTTTACCCTTCAGTATGAGCTTTCATATACGAATATCCTTACCGTACTGGATCTCGCAGGAATCGCTCTGCGCTCTGCCGACAGGGGAGAAGATGAGCCGCTCGTGCTTGCCGGAGGCATAGGCGCGCTTGCGCCGGAACCTATTTCCCCGTTTATCGACGCCTTTATGGCGGGGGACGGAGAAGTGCTCATCCCGGAGGTCCTTGCCTGCCTTCACGAGCTGAAGGGGGCGCCGCGCGCCGAAAAGCTCTCGGCCCTTGCGGCCGTGGAAGGCGTTTATGTGCCCGCGGTGCACGGGCATGGCAAAAAGATTCGCCGCCGCATAGCTGAAGATCTCGACGAGGCTTATTTCCCGACGTCGATGATAGTGCCGAACACCTCCATAGTACACGACAGGGCGGCTTTTCAGGTATTCAAGGGATGCACGCGCGGCTGCCGCTTCTGCCAGGCCGGCATGATAGACAGGCCCGTAAGGGAAAGGAGCGCCCAAAAGGTCAGCGAACAGCTGAAAGCGCTTCTTGAAAACACAGGCTGGGAGGAGGCAGGGCTTCTTTCCCTTGCCACGTGCGACTGGGGGGGACTTTCGGAAACGATAGAAAAGCTTTATCCTTTCTTTACGGAAAACAAAATAAAGCTTTCTCTGCCGAGCCTGAGGGTAGACGCTTTTTCGGTAAATCTTGCAGCGAAACTTGAGAGCATGAGAAAGGGAGGCCTCACCTTCGCGCCTGAAGCCGGGACGCAGAGGCTGAGGGACGTTATAAACAAGGGCGTTACCGATGAAGACATAGAAGCCGCGCTGGAAGCCACATTCGAGCACGGCTGGGATCGTGTGAAGCTCTACTTTATGATGGGACTGCCCACGGAGACCGATGAGGATCTTGCCGGCATACTTAAGATCTGCGGCAAGGCCGTGGAAACGGCAAGACGCCACAAGCGCCGCGGGGAAGTCAACGCCTCCGTCGCAGGTTTCGTGCCCAAGGCGCATACCCCTTTCCAGTGGGAGGGGCAGGCCTCTATTGAGGAGCTCAGAGAACGCGGGCGATGGCTCAAATCGAATGTCCGGGGCAGAAAGATATCTCTTTCGTATCATGAGCCTGAGCAGACATTCCTTGAAGGCGTCTTTGCAAGAGGAGACGCCGCCCTTGCCGGCGTCATAGAAAAAGCCTGGCGTGACGGGGCCCGGTTTGACGGATGGACCGAGTTCTTTGATTTTGACAGATGGATGAGGGCTTTTGACGCTCTTGATACAGATGCGTCGGCCTATACTTCGGGGCGTGCGCTTGACGCGGTGCTGCCGTGGGACTTCATCGATTGCGGCGTAGATAAAAGATATCTGATGAGCGAGCGGGAAAAGGCGTTCAGAAAAGAGACGACGCGCGACTGCCGCAGCGGCTGCAACGGCTGCGGCTGGCAGGGGCGCGCTTCGGTGTGCGGTCATGACAAGAATTAGGATACTCTACAGGAAATCAGGGCTGTTTACTTTCGTGAACCATATGGACCTTCCTGTGATTTTTTCGCGTTCTGCGCGCAGGGCCGGATTAAAACAGGAATATACGACGGGCTTCTCCCCGCATCCGCGCATAAGCCTTGCGCCGCCGCTTGCGACAGGCATTGCAGGGCTTGCCGAGCCCGCTGATTTCTGGTTTGAGGAATGGAACGGAGATTCGCTTTTCCGGTGGAACGAAAGACTTCCGGAAGGGCTTAAAATATTAAAATGTGCGGAAATTACTGAAGATACTGTGCTTGCAAAATCCATCGACGCGGCCGTCTACAGCTTCGAAGGAGCAGACGCTCCGCTTGATGCTGCCGCGGAAAGCATTCTCTGCGCCGAGGCGGAGCGTCTCAACGCGCTTCATGCCTGCAGCTGTGAAGGCGGCAGGATAACTCTTTCCGTAGGAGAGCTTGAGCGATGCGGAGCAGGCGCTCTGGTAAAGGCTCTGATCGCATCCGGCGTTGTTTCCGGCTGGGCCGGGCTGCAGATAGAGCGTCTTGCGGTCGGGCGATGGGACGTCATCACAGGGACGGTTTTACCGCTCATTTAACGGAGGTTTGGCAATATGACGGGCCGTTCAAAAAAAATTATCGCAAATCTCATCGATTCCGAAGAGGTAAGAATTGCAATAATCGATGAGAGCGGAAAGCTTTACGAATTTTACTATGAGAGGATGCTTGAGCACCAGAGGACCGGGGATATCTATAAAGCCCGCGTCGACACCGTTCTTAAGGGAATGAACTCGGCATTCCTCAATCTTGGCGACGGGAAAAACGGCTTTCTCTACCTTGACGATGTAAAAGGCATTGAGGTCCGGCAGGGAATGGAGATGCTCGTCCAGGTCGTCAAGAACGCGCGCAAGGGAAAAGGCGCGCGCGTGTCGCCCCGGATCTCGCTTGCCGGGCGCTATATGGTCCTGATACCGGGAGGGCACGAAACAGGCGTCTCCAAACGCATAGAAAGCGACGCCGAACGCACAAGGCTGAGGACGATGGCAAAGAAGCTCCGCCCCGACGGTTTCGG
>JAEEYY010000184.1 GCA_016288355.1 Synergistes sp. | reverse complement strand
GCTCGGACTCGTAAATGTTCTGTCCAATGTGTTTGTTTATAAAATTGCAGGCGGCGCCCTTGTCGGGACGGTAATAGGAGCGTGCAATGTCGTGCTCTTTCTCAGCGTCCTGCTGAGCCAGTGGTTTTCCGGGGCCTTTATTCAGAAATGGACGGAAATGGCGGTATTCCCAAATATTGCCGCGCCTTCTGTCTTTTTCATGCTGATTGTAGCAGTCGGCCTTCTGATATTCTGTCCGTTCCTGACTATCGGCTATGATGAGTAACGCTCTGCTTTTTGGATAAGATAAGCTTCTTTTCTTCTGATTTTTGTAGGACAGCTGTTCAAACGGAAAATCAGCCGCGGAGCTTAAGCGCCGCGGCTGATTTATCTGCTATTATATTTGCAGGAAACATCATATACTGCAGACAGGGAGGCGCAGCATGCCTGAAATATATATGATAACGGCCGGGGAGGTCTCGGGAAAGATAAGGGAACTCTCATTGTCCGCGAATATTTATCTGCCGGAGGACGTAAAGTCTTCTCTTGCCGCGGCCCGCGATGCTGAAAAGATGCCGCAGGCCAGGGCCATATGCGGCGAGATATTAAGAAACGCGGAACTTGCCGCGGAAAAGCATATGCCGATATGCCAGGACTGCGGAATGGCGGTGGTTTTCGCAGAGCTCGGGCAGGACCTTATTATCGAAGGCGGAGGCATAGAGGACGCAATAAACGACGGAGTACGCCGCGCATACGCAGACGGCTGGCTGCGCAAGTCTGTAGTCTCAGACCCTCTTTTTGCCCGCGTCAACAGCGGAGACAACACTCCGGCGGTAATTCACTGGCGTGTCGTGCCGGGACATTCCCTTAAGCTCACAGTGGCGCCTAAGGGCATGGGCAGCGAAAACATGAGCCGCATATTTATGCTTAAACCGGCAGATGGTGCAGACGGCGTCGTAAAAGCCGTCGTAAGCGCCGTAGAGGCGGCAGGTTCGAATCCATGTCCTCCTGTAGTCCTGGGCGTCGGCATCGGCGGCAATTTTGAGACCGCTCCGCTTGCGGCGAAGGAGGCGCTTCTTGTTCCGTGCGGACAGCGAAATGACGTTGCTTTCTATGCCGGGATGGAGGAACGCATACTGCATGAAGTGAACCGTCTGGGCATAGGAGCGGCCGGAATCGGCGGCACGGTCACGGCGCTTGATGTACATATCATTGCCCGCCCCACGCATATAGCCGGCATGCCCGTGGCGATAAATTTCTGCTGCCACGCGCTGCGGCATGCATCCGGGATCATTGAGGGGAGGCTTCATGCATGAGCGAAGTAAGATCCATAACGCTGCCTCTTGACGATGATACTGTCAGATCGCTGCATGCCGGCGACATAGTGAGGCTTTCAGGGAAGATCCTTGTCGGAAGAGACGCGGCTCACAAGAGAATGGTTGAAGCTATAAAAGAAGGACATCCGCTTCCTTTTTCTATCGAAAACGAGATCATCTATTATGCCGGTCCCGCACCTACGCCGCCGGGCTCTGTGATAGGTCCGATAGGCCCGACTACGAGCGGACGCATGGATCCATACACGCCGTTTTTGCTCTCAAAGGGACTGCGCGGCATGATCGGCAAGGGCAAGCGTTCGCCCGAGGTGCTCGCCGCGATAAAAGAGTATCGCTCGGTATACTTCGGAGCAACGGGGGGTGCCGCTGTTCTGCTTTCCGGCTGTGTCAAAAGCGCCGAGAAGGTGGCTTACGATGATTTGGGCCCAGAGGCCGTGCTGCGGCTCGAGGTCAGTGATATGCCGCTTGTGGTGCTTGCCGACTGCAGCGGCGGCAACCTCTATGAAAGCGGTCCTGCCGGGGCAAGGAAGATCATGGGAGACTGACGTGCCTGGCTGTGAGTTTAAGCTTTACTTAACTTCCTCTGCCGGGGTGCAAATTGCCCCGGCTTTTTTGCTTAAGAAAGTCCCGCTATGCCGCTGATTTTAAATTATAAAATACCGAATTAAGCGGCGTACTGATTTTTCTTCATCATTATCTGCATATTAATTAAACAGTTTTTCATCTATGAAAAATTAAAGTAATTTGCTATAATGTGTGCCATGTAAAAACAGCCGGCTTGGCATTGAATGAAACATTGAATGAAAGAGAGTGCAGATCGGCTGTGATATAAGCGGAAAGAGGAGGCTATGGGTTTTTAAGCAACAAAACTTGTGTTTTTAAATCTATATGTAAAGGAGAGCCTGTTTAATGAAGAAATTTGTCAAGTTCGCATTTGTAGCAGCAATCATCCTTTCGTTCGCAGCGGCAGCTTCTGCGGCGACCTTTATCAACATCGGTACCGGATCCACCGGCGGAACCTATTACCCCGTCGGAGCCGCGATGGCGAAGGTATGGAACGCCAGCATTCCCGGCATGAAGGCGAATGCCCAGTCAACCGGCGGTACAGCTCAGAACCTTTCCCTGCTCGGCAAAGGTGAAGCTGAAGTAATTTTTGCTGACGGACTTTACTACTTTGCATATGAAGGCAAAGGACAGTTCGAAGGAAAGGCCATGAAGGGCCTCCGCGGACTCGTTCCCCTTTATGCTGAGCCTATCCACTTCCTCGTTGCCAAGGGAAGCGGCATCAAAACACTGAAGGACCTTAAGGGCAAACGTGTATCCGTCGGTGCGGTCGGAAGCGGAACCGAAGTAACGGTCCGTACGCTTCTTAAAGCCAACGGAATCGACCCCGACAAGGATATCAAACCGGAGAACCTCGGACTTTCCGATACCGCTACGGCATTTGCTGATAAGAACATCGACGCCGGACTTACGGTCGGCGCGCTCGGCATCGCCGGAGTCGTCGAGATCATGACAGTCGGAACGGCTGACCTCTGCGACTTTGAGCCCGAAGTTATCAAGAACCTCTGCAAAGAGCTTCCGTACTATCTGCCCTTTGACATCCCCGCCGGCACCTATAAGGGTCAGTCAGCGCCCGTCAAGTCGATGGCCAGCTGGAACGTTCTCGTAACCAGCGACAAACTCGATGCCGACAACGCTTACCAGATGACCAAGGCTCTCTATGACAAGAAGGCTGACATACTCAACGTCAATACCCGTATCGCATCGATGTCCCCCGAGAACCTTAAGTACATCCAGATCCCGCTTCACCCCGGCGCAGAGAAGTACTTCAAAGAGATCGACGCTATAAAGTAACATCATGTTATTCTAAAAAAAAGCGGCGCGTATTATATGGGCCGCTTTTTAAGCCTTTATATGGAGGAGGTATTTATGGAAGAAAATAAAAAAAACAACAAGTCATTACGTGACGATATAAGTATAGACGAATACAAGATAAATAG
>JAEEYY010000183.1 GCA_016288355.1 Synergistes sp. | reverse complement strand
GACCCTGCCCATCTCAAGCGCGGCGATCGCCGTAGCGCTGAAGCTTTCCGGACTTGCCGCCGGTGCGGCTGCGGTAGGCTGTTCCACGCAGATGATAGGTTTTGCCGTGATGTCGTTCCGCGAGAACGGACTCTCCGGCCTGCTTTCTCAGGGGCTTGGCACGTCGATGCTTCAGATGCCGAACATAGTCAGGCATCCGGTCATATGGGTGCCGCCGACGCTTGCCAGTCTTATTTTAGGGCCGGTCTCAACTCTGGTCTTTCGCATGACCAATGTGCCGTCAGGCGCCGGCATGGGAACCAGCGGACTGGTGGGGCAGTTCGGTGCGATAGAGGCGATGGGGGCGTCCACAGGCGTTCTCATTCAGATAGCGCTCATGCATTTCATCCTTCCGGCTGTCGTCACGCTCATAATTGCCGAGATCATGCGCAAGGCCGGGCTTATCAAAGGCAACGATCTTAAGCTGGATCTGTAGCTGTCTTAGAGTACGCATTAAAGTGTTGATATAGGCGGGGCGGCGTTTAGCCGTTCCTGCCTATATTTTTTTCTTCCATCTTCCGCTTTTGAGATAAAGAAGGCTGAATAATATTGTCTGCAGTGATGCCAGAGGTGCGGCAAAGCCTACCGAGAACAGGCTGGCTCCTTTTATGCTGCTTAATATCCAGGTTGCCGGGACGCGCACCGCAAATGCCGAGAATGTGTTGTTCAGCATCGTGAAAGCAGTCTTTCCGCAGCCGTTGAAAAAGCCGTTGGTACAGAAAACAAAACAGACAAGGATACAGTCAAGGCTGAAGGAACGGAGGTAAAGCGCTGTGGCGGATATCAGTTCTTTGTCAGGAGTGAATATCCTTATCACGTTTTTGGGAAAGAAAAATAATCCGATGAATGTCGCTATGCCGAAGCAAAGAGATATCGCGATGCCTGAGAAGAGAGCCGTCCGTGCGCGCTGCGGTTTGCCGGCCCCCATATTCTGCGCCACCGTGCCTGAGATCGCGCCGGTGAATGACATCGGCGGCAGCATCGTAAAGGCGTTTATCTTGCTTGTTATGCCTATTGCCGCAGAGGCTGCTACGCCGCCCATTCTGCTTACCGTAGCCATTATGAATATAAATGATATGCTCGTCATCGAAAACTGCAGCGACATAGGAAGTGCGATGCGCAGCATGCGCTTAAGGACGGCGCGGTTTATATGCAGGCTCGACAGCCTGAAGTCAAAGCCGTAATCGCCGCGTCTTGCGTATCTCAGCGAGAGCATGACGGAAAAACCCTGGGCGGCGACCGTTGCAAGCGCGGCTCCCTTTGCTCCCATCCCTATCCCGGCCACAAGAGCAAGATCACCAAAGATATTCGCGGCGCAGGCGACGGCGATAAAAATAAGAGGAGAGGCGGAATCGCCAAAACCGCGGAAGATCGCTGAAAGAGCATTGTAATAGAACATCGTTACGATGCCGATCTCATTTATTATGATATAGCCCTTTGCCTCCGAGAAGGCGTCTGCCGGCGTTCCAAGAAGCGTGAGCACCGAATCTGCAAAGAAGGGAAGGATAAGAGCGACCGCGGCGCTCATCAACAGGAACAGAGAAAGCATAGTGCTTATTATCTCGCTGCTTTCCTGTTTTCTTCCTCCGCCGAATGCGTGACCTATCATTACGGAGCCCCCGATAGAGAAGCCTATCACGATATTATTTATCATAAATATGAACTGGCTGCCTATCGAGACCGCGGAGAGTCCCGCCGCGTTCGTGAACTGTCCCACTATTATCATATCCACTGCGCCGTACAGAGCCTGCAAAAAGTTTGCGATAAGGAACGGTATCGCATAACGTGTCAGCAGAAGCGGGATATTTCCTTCTGTAAGCGGGCGCGCGCCTGTCGTGAATATCCCCTTCAGAAATTCCGGTTTTTTCATATCAGTCTCCTGCTTTCTCTTTTTCTTTGAGCATTTTCAGAAAATAGTATGAGAATGGCAGCGTAATAAGAAAGCTTAAGGCGTCCGCCGCAGTCTGAGCGATCACGACGCCGGTCAGCCCGAGTATGCGCGGCAGCAGCGCTATCAGAGGAATAAAGCAAATACCGTTCCTCAGGCATGAAAGCAGAGTAGCGCGCCATGCGAAACCGAGTCCCTGATGCATCATTGAAGAAGTTACAAGGAGAGGCGCAAGCAGCAGTGAAAGCGACTGGAAGCGCATGGCTCTTGTCCCTATCGTTATTACTTCCATATCGTGCCGGCGGAAAAGGGATATTATGCCGGGAGCCAGCGTATAACTTGCCGCTGCAAGCAGCGCCATGAGCATAAGCTCGCTTTTTATCGTGAACCAGAAAGCCTTTCGGACGCGGCGGAAATTCCCAGCCCCGTAGGCGTAGCCGGCTACCGGAGTGAAACCGTGTCCCATACCGATCACCACAGATTGTATAAGGAAGAAGACCCTGCCGACTATCGACATCGCAGCTACAGCGGCGTCACCGTAGCCCGAAGCCGCAATGTTGAGAGCGGCTGCGGAGATGCTGGCAAGGCTCTGCCTCGTAAAAGAGGCAAAGCCCAGGGAGAATATTTCAAAAAGAACACGCGGCTTCAGGGAAATATTATTGACGCTCAACTCTGCCTCGCTTCTGCGCCGCAGGAAAAAAGAAAGCAGTATGGAAAAGCTGACGCACTGAGATATCATCGTAGCCATCGCGGCTCCGGATATGCCTAATTTCAGCTTGAATATGAAGATCGGATCCAGTATAACGTTGATAAATCCGCCTGAAACGAGTCCTCTCATCGCAAAGGCCGCGTGTCCCTCAGAGCGCAGCAGTATGTTCATAGTAAAGGCGGCGCATATGACCGGGGCTCCGAAGAAGATCCAGTAGGCATAATTCCTGGCGTAAGGCAGAATAGTGGGAGTTGCCCCCATGAACGTCATAAGGCTGTCTAAAAAAATATGTCCGAAAATACATATGACAGCTCCCAGTGAGAGCGAACAGAAGAAAGCAGTCGATGCGTACCTGTTTGCCCTGCCGGCGTTTCCTGCCCCAAGCGCACGTGAGACGACGCTTCCGGCTCCCATGCCGAGCGTGAAGCCGACAGCCTGCAGGACAGCCATAACAGCAAATACGATTCCGACCGCACCGCTTGCACTGGTTCCTATCTGCGAGACAAAGTAAGCGTCAGCCGTGTTGTAGGCTGATGTTGTGAGCATACTTACCACTGCCGGCAGCGCAAGAGAAATAATAAGCGGCCCAACAGGAGCCGAGGTCATGCGCGCCTGCCCGGCAGCTTTTTTGCCTTGAGAGACGAAAAGCCCCATCTGCGCCCCCGTAAAGAGTGCTGCGGCATGCAGCACAAATTAGAATAGGATACAAAATACCACTATTTTTTTATTTGTTCAATATAAACATTATTGTTAAATAAGACGGTACTGACTGAATATCGCAACAGCCGGATATGGTGAGGCACGCCGGTAGTTTTTGTTTTTCCGTCCGGAGATAAAAGATAAGAATTGTTATATAATATTTTGGTGCGTTGTTATTTGCCTCATGCACAGGCAGCTTTTTGTTTATATTATTATCCGTAAGGAGGAGTTTTTATGAGTTCCTGGCTTGAGAAACAGTTCAAACTTGCCGAGAACGGCACCGATATCCGCACCGAGCTTTTAGCCGGGCTCACGACATTTATGACGATGGCCTACATCATATTCGTCAATCCTGGCATACTGTCGGCTACCGGGATGCCGTTCGGTTCTTTGCTTGTCGCAACCTGCGTCGGCTCGGCTTTTGCGACCGTACTGATGGCGTTCCTTGCGAACTACCCGTTTGCGCTTGCGCCGGGCATGGGACTGAATGCATTCTTTACCTTTGCGGTCGTGCTTGGGATGAAGCTTCCATGGCAGGTCGCGCTTGCAGCGGTCTTTGTGGAGGGCATCATATTTATAGCGCTGACTCTTACGAAAGTACGTGAGGCGGTAGTCAACTCGATGCCGAAATCTCTGAAGATCGGCGTATCTGCAGGAATTGGGCTCTTTATTACCTTTATCGGTCTTCAGAGTGCAAAGATCATAGTCGACAACGAAGCTGTGCTGGTCGGTCTTACATCTCTGCGCGACAATGTGCCTGCGATACTTGCGCTCGCCGGGCTCTTGCTTATGGTCGTGCTCGAAGCGCACAAAGTGACCGGCGGCATACTGATAGGAATAATCGCGGTGACTATCGCAGGTATCCCGTTCGGCGTAACAAAAATGCCTGAGGGAGTCATTTCAATGCCTCCTTCGATCGCCCCGATATTCTGCAAAATGGATTTTTCATTGATAGCAACGCCGCAGTTCTGGGTCATAGTATTTACATTTTTCTTTGTAGATTTCTTTGATACGATTGGGACGCTTGTCGGCGTAGCCAACCGTGTGAATATGCTTGACGAAAAAGGGAACCTGCCGCGCGCAAGACATGCTCTGATGGCGGATGCTGTCGGTACTGTTGCGGGAGCCGCTCTTGGGACGTCAACCGTAACGACATTCGTTGAAAGCGCAAGCGGCGTCGAACAGGGCGGACGCACAGGGCTTACTGCGCTTACCGTTGCCGTGCTCTTTCTCCTTGCGACGTTTCTGAGTCCGCTTATCGCAATAGTGCCGTCCTGCGCCACGGCCCCGGCGCTTATCATGGTAGGCGGTTATATGATGATGGGATTTAAAGACCTGGAATACAGCGACTGGACGGAATTCTTCCCTGCGATCATAGCTTTCTTCATGATGCCGCTCGCATACAGCATCGCAACTGGAATAGAGTTCGGCGTCGTATCTTATGTTCTGCTCAAGATTCTGACGGGGCGTGCAAAAGAAGTAAACTGGCTGCTTTACGTACTTGTCATACTCTTTGTGCTGAACCTGGCGTTCCTGTAAGACCGTACGGGAAAGCTGCGCTTTATCCTGCCGCTCAGCTTAAGAGCTGAAAAGCAGGGCGGGTGCACTGCTTTACAGACGCCGTGAATTCTTTTTGACGCAAGTGTCCCGCTGCTTTGGTTTTAAAGGGCACAGGCGTTTTACGAAACCACGGCCGCTGTCATGCGGCGGCGGAGATGGATTAGCGGGAGCGGCGCGGCTGCGCCGCTCCTTCTTCTGAACCGCCGTTGCAGAGCGTTTGCTTTTTGATTACTTTTAAAATATATATGTAAAATTGTCGCTCACAGTCTTTACATAAATCAAAAACAATGTTAATCTGTGAGCGATTTTATAGTGTTAATCATTTTTTGCGGAGGGATATGTAGTTATGGATTGGTTCTGGAAACTGAACGGAGTCGTTAACGGCATTGTCTGGGGGCCCTGGATGCTGGCATTCCTGGTAGGCACCGGAGTATGGCTTACATTTGTGCTTCGCTTCCCGCAGGTGCGCTATTTCGGTATGATGTTCACCGAAGTGCTCGGTAATGTCAGAAAGAAGAGCAGCAGCGCAGGTACGATATCATCGTTTGCCGCTATGGCAACGGCGCTTGCCGCAACGGTAGGTACCGGAAACCTCGCCGGAGTCGCAACGGCCCTCCACCTCGGCGGTCCCGGCGCTCTTGTCTGGATGATGATATCCGCCATATTCGGCATGACGACAAAGTTCAGCGAAGTCACCCTTGCGGTGCGCTATCGCGAGGAATGCGCCGACGGCTCACACAGAGGCGGCACAATGTACATCCTTGAGAAGGCGCTCGGCATGAAGTGGCTTGCCGTAATATTCGCTATATTTACGGTCTTTGCCTCTTTCGGCATAGGCAACATGGTGCAGTCCAATTCAACCGCCGAAGGCATTGCGATGGGCTTCGGCGTACCGCCGCACATTACAGGCATCATAATCGCGATAGTTGTGGGCCTTGTTATCTGGGGCGGACTTAAGAGAATTGCTACAGTAACGGTCTATCTTGTGCCCTTTATGGCTATCTTTTATATCATCGGGGCCATTGGGATCATAATAATGCATGCCGGCGCCATCCCGTCTGCTATAGCATACGCTTTCCGCGGCGCCTTCTGCGATCCTATGGCTCTCCCCGGAGCTATCGCCGGATGGTCAGTCAAAGCCGCTATCACGCGCGGTATCGCCCGCGGCGTCTTCTCGAACGAAGCCGGTCTCGGCTCCGCTCCTATGGTCCACTGCGCAGCTCGTACCGATCACCCGGTCCGTCAGGGACTCTACGGTCTCTTTGAAGTGTTCATGGATACTATAGTTATCTGTAATCTCACCGCTCTTACGATACTGGTCACAGGCGTGCTTACCAACCAGCCGGAGCTTACCGGAGCAAAGCTTTCGCTTGCGGCTTTCAGCAGTGTGTTAGGACAGGGCGGAGTTATGGTTCTCTCGCTTGCGCTCTCGCTGTTTGCTCTCTCAACGATACTCGGCTGGTACTGGTACGCGGAGACCGCGATAGTTTACCTGACAGGCGGCACCGCGCTCATTACACCCTTC
>JAEEYY010000182.1 GCA_016288355.1 Synergistes sp. | reverse complement strand
TATACCGGCAGCTCAGCGCAGCCACAGTTCTTAACTTTTACTTTGATCTGCTCAGCCATTAATTTCTGCGCTCTCTTTCAAAACGCCTTGCCGGGCGGTGCGGTCTTTCCTCTTCCTCATACCCGCCGCGCTGACGGTCGAAGCCGCGGTCGCGGTCTCTGTCGCGGTCACGGTCACGCTCCGGCGCACGGTCGCGTCCGCCTTCCCTGCGCTCTCCCCCGCCTTTGGGGAAGTGCGAGTATCTCTCCTCGCGCTCTTTCTCAGCGGGTATCTGAGGCGCGAATTCAGGATTCTGCGCAAGCTCGTCAAGCTGCCCGAGCAGACGCTTGCGGCTCAAGTTGACGCGGTGCATGTCATCTATCTCTTTTACGGTGACCAGGACTTTGTCGCCGATCTCAAAGGCTTCTTCTACCGAAGGAACTCTGTAGTTGCTGACTTCGCTTACATGAAGCAGCCCTTCCTTGCCGGGAAGCACCTCGACGAAGACGCCGAACGAAAGCATCCTTGTGACCGTGCCTACGAATGTCTCTCCCGCTTCGACCTCCCTGACGAGGTCCTTTATGATCTTCTCGGCCATGCGCGCTGCTTCGTCGTTAACGGCGGCAATGCTCACCTTTCCGCTGTCTTCGACGTCTATCTTCGCTCCGGTCTGCTGAACTATGCCGCGTATCGTCTTTCCGCCCGAGCCTATAACATCGCGAATCTTTTCGGGGTCGATATTGAACGTGATTATCTTCGGAGCTGTCGGTGAAAGTTCCGGACGCGGCGCGGATATCGTTCTGTCCATGATGTCGAGGATCTGGAAGCGTCCCTTCTTGGCCTGGGCGAGCGCCTGGGTAAGTATGTCGCGGTTGATGCCGCCGGCCTTGTTGTCCATCTGCAGCGCGGTAACGCCGTCGCGCGTTCCGGCTACCTTGAAGTCCATGTCTCCGTAGTGATCCTCAAGACCCTGTATATCCGTAAGGATGCATATCTGCCCCTCGTCGGCGATAAGGCCCATTGCGATGCCGGCAACGGCCTTCTTCACGGGTACGCCTGCCGCCATCATCGAAAGACTGCCGCTGCAGACTGAGGCCATCGAGCTGGAACCGTTTGACTCCAGGATGTCAGACACCTGGCGCACCACATACGGGAACTCCTCTTCCTCGGGGAACACTGCGCGGAGCGCTCTTTCGGCAAGAGCGCCATGCCCTATCTCACGGCGTCCGGGGCCGCGCATCGGGCGCACTTCTCCGACCGAATAGGGCGGGAAGTTATAATGCAGGATAAATCTCTTCGCAGGTTCGTCTATCTTCAGGCCGTCCATCATCTGGTCGTCAAGACCGATCATGCCGAGCGTCGTGACGCCGAGCGACTGCGTCTCGCCGCGCGTGAAGAGCGCCGAACCGTGCGTCATCGGCAGGATGTCCACTTCGCAGGTTATCGGGCGCAGCTCGTCCATAGCACGCCCGTCGGCCCTCTTCCTGTCGGCAACGAGAAGTCTGCGGACGGCTTTCTTTACCATCTCATCCATAACGCCTGCGATGTACTTCTGCGAATCCGGGTACTTTTCTGCAAATTCATCTTCAGCCTTCTGCTGAGCGGCAGCTATCGCCGCGGCTCTCGGCTGCTTCTTATTGATCTGCACGGCCTCGTATATCTCGTCCGTCAGATTGTTTTTCATCCATGCGTCTATCTCTTCTATGACTTCGGGCGCCGGAAGCTGGACCTTTTCCTTTCCGATCTCGGCGACCGCGCTCTCAATGAACTCGACCATCTTGCGGACCGCTTCGGAAGCCAGCTCCATAGCGTCTACCAGGAGATCCTCCGATACTTCCTTCGCTCCGGCCTCGACCATCGTGATGCCGCCTTTGTGTCCGGCCACTACAAGATCAAGCGTGCTTTTAGGCAGATCCTGCTCATCCGGGTTGACGACAAGCTTGCCGTCGATGCAGCCGATCCTGACCGCGCCTATCGGTCCGTCCCACGGGATATCCGATATGGAGAGCGCAAATGACGCGCCGTTGATACCGAGGATATTGGCGGGGTTTTTCTGGTCCACCGACATAACGGTAGCTACGACATGCACGTCGTTTCTCATCCACTCCGGGAAGAGCGAACGGATAGAACGGTCGATCATGCGGCCGCTCAGAATAGCCGACTCCGAAGGGCGTCCCTCGCGTTTGATGTATCCTCCCGGCACCTTGCCGGCAGAATAGTAGCGTTCCTCATAATCAACGAGCAGCGGGAAGAAATCCATTCCCTCGCGTGCTTTTTCGGCAAGCACGGCCGTCACAAGAAGAGCTGTGTCTCCGTGTCTGGCAAGTACCGCGGCATTTGCCTGCTTTGCAAGACGTCCTACTTCGAAGGACATCTTCTTGCCGTAAAAATCGATTTCGTAGATCTTTTTCATCTTGTTCCTCTTATTCCTCCTGTTTTTTCTTCATCATAAGAAGGATATCACAAAAACAAAAAAATGGCGAAAGGAACGGCTCCTTCCGCCATATTGCACAAAAATCTGCTTTTTGTGAAAGTGTGAAGATCAGTGTCTCAGGCCGAGTCTCTGAATAAGCGACTGGTAGCGGCTGAAATCCCTGCTCTTCAGATACTGCAGCAGCCTGCGGCGCTTACCGACCATGATAAGAAGACCGCGGCGGCTGTGGAAGTCCTTCTGATGGACCTTCATATGCTCTGTCAGCTCGCGGATGCGCGCCGTCAGGATGGCCACCTGTACTTCCGTCGAGCCGGTGTCTGCGTCGTGCGTCTTGTACTCTTCGATGATCGCCTGTTTCTTTTCCTTCTCTATCATTCATATCACTCCTGTCCGGGCCTGATGCGCCCTATTTCCTTCAGCTCAGGCAGGTTGTGCTGACGCCTGTCCGTGCCGAGGCAGAGAATATATTAACAGAACATATGCTGATTTGGCAAGCAAAAAAGGCACTCCGCGCTTTTTTACGGCAAAAAAACCTGTTTGCCCCAAGCGTATGGCGGCAGCGTCAAAAAAGAATTATACTTATAGCGCTCACTTTACGCCGACGGGAGGGGTGCTTTGTGTACAGCGCAAAATATGCCAACGCAGCAAAGAAGATTCGCACAAGCCTCATTCCGATGATCGTTTTGCTGGCGTTTTTTGCAGCGGTTTCCTGGTATATAATCAAACCGCTCGCCATCCCTCTTGCATGGTCGATACTTTTATCGTATTTTGCGCATCCGCTGTTCAATTATCTGTATAAGCGCCCGCTGAACGGAAAGCACAAAAATGTAGCCGCCGCGATAAGCACCGTCGTGATCCTGGTATTTATGGCTATTCCTATACTCCTGATCTCGATATTCGTGACAAGAGAAGCGATGCGCATAAGCAGAAGCCTGATGGAAAGCGGTCTGATAAGCGCTTCGTACAGCGAGCTGACGGCTGCCGCAAAGACTATTCCCTTCGTCGGATATCTGGCGGACAAGTTCGGAAAGGCAGCGAACATTCCTTTGATGGACACCCTGATAAAGAACAATGCGCGCTATGTGACGTCGTTCCTCACCACAGTTTCAAGCCGCCTTTTTGAAAGTCTGCTCTCCATGCTTTTGGTGATGCTCATCGTGGCTATTACCTCATTCTTCCTCGTTCGCGACGGCGATAAGATGATCGCATACGCCGGCGACCTGCTGCCGCTCTCCGACGAGGCCCGCAAAAACTTCATCGGACGCACCGCTGTGATGCTTAAGGCCGTGGTCTGCGGCATCATAATGACCGCCGCGATCCAGGGCGCGCTCGGAGGACTCGGATGGTGGTACGTCAAGCTGCCGCATCCTATCTTTTTCGGCTTCTGCATGTTTCTTACCGCGATGATACCGTTTGTAGGCACGCCGTCGGTATGGGTGCCGGGGGCATTGGTCCTTCTGCTGCACGGCAACTATATAGGCTGCGCGATACTGCTTGCGTGGGGACTTCTGGTCGTAAGCACGATAGATAATTTTATTAAGCCGATATTCATATCCGAGGGCAGCAATATCCATATGCTCGTAATATTCATAGGGCTTTTCGGAGGGCTGTATGCATGGGGCTTCCTCGGCGTTTTCGTGGGGCCGCTTATCCTTTCTCTCGCCCTCTTCGTGCTGGACATATACCACAGCATATTAAAGACCCCCTACGAGAATAATCCTGAAGAGAAAGAAGAGAAAGAAGAGAAAAAAAATGATTAGAACTATAGCTGTTTCCGGCTTCAAAAACAGCGGCAAGACGACTTTATGCCGCAGACTCATCGAGGAGCTTGCACGCCTCGGAGTGCGCACCGGATATATCAAAAGGACCTCTGAGGAAGCTCTTGGCGCGGGAGGGACCGACACTTCAAAGCTGAGGGACGCCGGCGTCACGGCTGTGCTGTGGGGGGATGACGGGCTGCGCGCCGAAGAAACAAAAAGCGGCATTTCGCATGAATATATCGTATCGAAATATTTTCCGGACTGCGAGATCGTGATCGTCGAAGGAGGAAAATACCTTGACCTCCCGAAGATCTGGGTCGAAAGCGACACTCCGCGCCCGGAAGACGTAAAGGGCGTCTTCATGCAGTACGACAGAACGCGCCCCGGCGACGGAGCTGCCCGCTTCGGCTGCGGCGACGAAGCGCTTATGGCAAAAAAACTGGCGGCTTTCGTACGCGAAGAGAATTACAGGAGCTCATCGGTCTTCATCGGCAGCCGCGAGCTTCCGATGAAGGATTTCATCGCCGACTTCGTCCGCGGCGCCGTGCTGGGCATGCTCTCGTCGCTGAAGCAGGGACCGGCACAAGGCGATGAAGTGAAGATATTCATTCGCGGGAAATAATAAAATACTGACGCACAGCGCATACAAAATTCTCTGCCGGCGATGCTGAAAGGGAGTTTTTGTGCTATAAATAAGCTACAGCGCCGCGGGCGCAGCAGACTTCCGCGGCAAAAGCATCAGAAGGAGAATCGTCTTTATGTCGTCAAAGCAGTCGTCATGGAACCTGCCTAACATACTGAGCCTTTCCCGGGTGTTCCTGGCACCTGTTATACTGGTTTTTCTGACGCTGCGCGCGCAGTTCGGCTCTTTTGAAGGAGCCAATATAGGCGACCTGATCGCGGGCGTGGTCTTTATCATAGCCTCTCTGACGGACGCCGCCGACGGCTACATAGCGCGCAAGCGCAACCTCGTAACGAATATGGGGAAATTCATCGATCCGATAGCCGACAAGATACTTGTGATAGCCGTCCTCACGGCGCTTGTGGAAATGCACCGCTTCCCGGCCTGGATGCTGGTAGTCATAGTTTCGCGCGAGTTTATCGTATCAGGGCTGCGGATGGTTGCCGCATCCGAGGGCGTCGTCATAGCGGCGTCAAAAGGCGGCAAGCTGAAGACCGTAACTCAGATAATAGGCATCATAATGCTCCTGTTCGATATACCTTACGCGATGGTCGTCATGTGGGTGGCAGTGCTGCTTACGATATTCTCAGGCGTCGACTACGTCGTAAAAGGGGCAGCGCTTCTGTAGCGCGGCAGAGCAGCGCATTAAGCGGCACGAAGACATTATAAAGCCGGCAGTGATGATCACTGCCGGCTTATTGTATCTGATGTTTTTTCGTTATTCGGCTATTGAGAAGATCATGCGCACCGCGCCGCTCTTTTCGTCATATCCGCCGCATATCACATATTTCTTGTCATCGATGACCTTCCAGAGGTATTCTCCGGCGCCATCGATAACGCCGGAGCGGAAGCCGGCGTCAAGAGCAGAAAGACGGTACGCTTCATATTCGCTGTAGCCTGCCGGCGAGATGCTTACATTAAGCCCGTCAGCATTCTCTTCAAGAGATGCCTTTCCTCCTGCCGTCCATGCCGGGAAAACGGCGTATGCAAGCGGCCATGCAGATATCACGGGCGCCGCCGCGGGCGCCGCTTTGCTCATGCCTGCCGCACGCCTGAGGTCTGTACCGCATTCGGCACAGAATTTTGCGTCTGATGCAACGACCTTGCCGCAGACAGGACAGGTCGAACGTGAGGCGGCATTCTGCTCGTACAGGGTTACTTCGGGAAGTTGTGCGCCGCATTCCGAGCAGAATTTCATTTTCTTTGAACAGAGCGTTCCGCAGGAAGGACAAATTTTCACGTTCTTTGAAGAGGGGGCTTCATTCTTCTGCGCGGTAGTCTTGACTGAAATGCGCGGCGCCTGCTGATAAGGCTCTTCGTAGACGCGCTTTCTCTGCTGCGTCACCGCCGGTTCACGAAGCGGCTCTTCTTCGACCGTACGTTTTCTCGATGTGGTCTTCGGCTGCTTCGGCGAGACGATGTCAAGCAGCTTGTTCTTGATAGCCTGCTCTACGGCACGGCTCACACCTTTGGACAAAACCTTTTCGATATCCAGAAACGCCATAGGACATTCCTTCCTCTCCAGTATGAAAACGATTCATCTGTTTAATTACTTTTTTATCATATCATTGCACGTGCAATAAAACAATAAATACTTATAAAGCAATATCATGTATCAAAAATATCCGGCCTTTTTCTGTATGCCGCGGCTGTTATTATAAAAGCATAAGATCAATCCATAACTTAACTTCCCGGCGTGCTTGCAGTCAGGCCCCGGAAGCCCGGCAAGAAAGCGGCTTTCCCCGGGGCGGCTTTGCTCTTTCAATTTTCAGCTCTGAGATAAAGGTAACGCTTATTCCGCTAACCTGAAGAAAGAACTGTGTGCATCGAATTCCCTGCGCCTGCGGCGCAGAGCCGTACACGGGCCCTTTGCATCCGGGATCACGAAGCCTCTCCGTTTAAGCCGTCCGGCAGGCAAATGGCAATTATATAAAAATGGCGGGTACAGGACAGCGGCCGCCGCATCCGCCCTTATTTAAATACAAACAGCCGTCACGACAGTAAGCCGCAGCAAACCGCCCTCATTCCATGAAGAGATAATCGTCGCATCCTGCAAGATATTTTCCGTAGTCAACCATTAAATTTCCGCGCTCCATGCCCGGTACGCTGCAGGAGACGCGTCCGGCATAACGGGCGGCGAGAATGGTCCGGTCCTGCCGCAGGAATACGCCGTAGCCATAAGGTATCTTACGCTCCGCAGGTTTAGTTCCGTCGCGGTAGGTGAAGCCCTCAGCCTCGGCATTTTTCATGAAAAGATCGCGGATATCGTCGTTTTCAAAAGAGACGTAGATGAAACCGCCGTGTTTAAGAAGATCTGTTACTGTACGCATTTTTGCGCCCTCCTTTAAGAATCTTTGCCCATAAAGAAGGCGAAAAAAAACACCCATCGCAACGATGGATGCCGCTGTACACCCATCGATCAAGCTTTAGCACCTTACCCCTGCGGCAGGTTGCTGTGCGGTCATTGAGCTTGTCTCTCGCGCACTCTTTATAGGCGTAATCATTCTATTAGCACCGGTGGTTTTTGTCAATTCACGCCCGGCAGCACACACGAATCACGATAAGCGCGTCAGGAACCTACCTTGGCTTCCGTCCCCGCCCGCAGACGGGCTATGTTCGAACGATGGCGCCACAGCGAAAGAAACGCAAGCGCAAAGGAGGCTGCGATGTAAGGCAGCGGCATCCCGAACAAAAAGGTAAAAACCGCCGCGGCAAAAAGGCCTGCTATCGAGGCAACAGATACATATTTGGTAAATCTCATAACGACATACCATACGGCCCCTCCGAGCAGCGCGGGAAGCGGCATGAAAAAATCATAAAAGCCGATCACCCCGAAGGTCGTAGCGACGCCCTTGCCGCCCTTGAAGCCAAGCCACAGCGGAAAGTTATGTCCCAGCACAGCGCATACTCCGGTAAGGGCAAGAGCCCAGTCGGGGGCGTCGGTAAAGGCGGCGGCTGCAAACACAGCGACGCCTCCTTTGAACATATCAAAAAGAGCAGTGGCTACCGCCCATTTTTTGCCAAGGAGCCTGCCGACATTCGTTGCGCCTATGTTGCCGGAACCGAAAGTCCTGATATCTTTTTTTGCTATGAATTTCGAAACGAGAAAGCCGGCCGGACAGGAACCTGCAAGATAACCGAACACGCATAATAATAACGCAGTCATAAAACCATCTCCCGGCAGAAAATAAAACATAAGTCCCAGCTGAGATTTTATGCCTCCGCGCTGCTGAGGTCAAATAAAGAGCGGTGCGTATCAAAAAGAAACTAAAAATTCCCGCTGATGATAACTGCGGGAATTAGCTGATAATATAAAAAAGCAGAAATTGAAGTTATTTTTTCTTCGCTTTGGCCGGTTTCTTGGCTTCGTTCACGGCTTCTTTCAGTGCTTTGCCGGCGCGGAATACGGGAACGTTCTTCGCCGGGATCTGGATGACCTTTTCCGGGTTCTGCGGATTGCGTCCCTGACGTGCAGCTCTCTTCTGGACTTCAAATGTGCCGAAGCCAACTATCTGAACTTTTTCTTCTTTTTTCAGGGAATCGTGGATATCGTTGAATACTGCCTCTACAACCTCTGCCGCCTTCTTTTTTGTGATTCCTTCAACTTCTTTTGCGATTGCGCTGATAAGATCTGTCTTTGTCACTTAAAGCCACCTCCAGCAATTATTAACACTGCGTCTAGCAGTCAAATAGATTTATACCGATAAATCGGCTATGCGTCAAGGGTTTTTTGTCAAAATTGTACATCAAATCAATTTTTACCGTTTTCCCTGTTTCTCATAAAGATTTTCAGCGGCACTCCTGAAAAATCTGCCATTTCCCGCAGGGTATTGTCCAGATGTCTCCTGAATGATTTTGAACAAAGCTGTGCATCATTTACAAAAAATATAAATGCCGGAGGAGCTCCGTCTGCCTGAACGGCATAGTATATCTTCAGGCTGTGCCCCTTACCGTCGCCCGGCATCCTGTCAAAGACAAGAACTTCTTTAACAAGACGGTTCAGTTCAGCGGTGGGTATGCGGCGGCGGCGGTTTTCTTCGACTTTAAGTATGATCTGCGGCAGCTTGCCGAGGCTCCGGCCTGAAAGCGCCGACATGAAAACTTTCGGGGCATGTGCGGCAAAGGGCATTTCTTCAAGAAGCTTTTTTGTCATGATGTCGCCTGTCTTTGCCTCGCGCGGCGCAAGATCCCATTTATTCACCGCGATTATCAGCCCCTTGCCGCGCTCCAGGACCTGCCCTGCGAGGCGCTTGTCCTGATCTGTGGCCGGGTCCTGTGCGTCAAGCAGCAGAAGCGCCACATGGCAGCGGTCTATAGCCTGATATGTCCTTACATTGGAGTAGTATTCAAGGCTGTCCTTTACGCGGCTCTTATGGCGCAGTCCCGCAGTGTCCAGGAAGCGCACCGTGCGCCCGTCGATATCCACGACGGTATCTACAACGTCACGCGTTGTGCCGGCGACGTCGCTTACCATAGAGCGCTCTTCTCCGGCAAAGGCGTTCAGCAGACTTGATTTTCCTACGTTGGGACGCCCCACTATCGCAACGCGTATCTCAGTATTCTCTCCGTCTTCCCCGTATTCTTCCGCGGCAAGCCTTGATACCACCATATCAAGCATTTCACTGAAGCCTGTGTTGTGCACCGCGCTCACCGCGGCCACATCGTCGAAGCCGAGCCCGTAGGCCTCGCTGAGCATCGCGTCTTCCTGCTTCTCGTTGTCGAGCTTGTTCATAGCAACTACGACAGGCCTGCCGCTCCTGCGCAGCTTCAATGCTATCTCTTCGTCGACCGGAGTGATGCCGCTTCTTCCGTCGACTACGAAGATCACTGCGGAGCTTTCCTCAAGCGCAAGGTCCACCTGCTTTTCGGTAAGCTCCATGAACTGATGCGGCGTCTCGGACATTATGCCGCCGGTATCGACGATATAGAATTTCTTACCGCCCCATTCGGCCTCGCCGTACAGTCTGTCTCTTGTGACGCCGGGCTGATCGTCCACTATGGCGGCGCGTCTGCCCAATATGCGGTTGAAGATCGACGATTTTCCGACGTTGGGACGACCGACTATCGCAACTATTGCCATATCCAGATCCTCTTTGGAATCAGTTTTTGAAGCTGTGTATCGGCGCCGGGATCCTGCCTCCGCGGTTGACGAAGGCAGCGCACGAGAACTTGTTGACCGGCATCACCGGTGCATATCCGAGAAGCCCTCCGAAAGTCACGCTTTCTCCGGCTTCCTTGCCGTAGACGGGAATGATGCGCACGGCGGTGGTCTTGTTGTTTACCATGCCTATCGCCATCTCATCGGCTATTATGCCGGATATCGTCTCAGCGGAGGTATCGCCGGGTATCGCTATCATATCAAGGCCTACAGAGCATACGCAGGTCATCGCTTCAAGCTTGTCGAGCGTGAGCGCTCCGGCCTCCACCGACTCTATCATGCCGTGATCTTCGCTGACCGGTATAAACGCGCCGCTCAGTCCCCCGACATATGAAGATGCCATGACGCCGCCCTTCTTTACGTTGTCGTTAAGTATCGCAAGAGCCGCGGTGGTCCCCGGCGCTCCCGCGTATTCGAGCCCCATCTCCTGGAGTATCTCGGCCACGCTGTCTCCGACGGCTGGAGTCGGCGCAAGCGAGAGATCTATTATTCCGAAAGGCACTCCGAGGCGCTGCGACGCTTCGCGGGCTACCAGCTGCCCCACGCGCGTTATCTTGAACGCGGTCTTTTT
>JAEEYY010000181.1 GCA_016288355.1 Synergistes sp. | reverse complement strand
CGGCGACCCTTTCCACTATACGCAAAATATATCCGGGGCGCAGACTCGTAGCGGTATTCCAGCCGCACCGCTTCAGCCGTACAGCAGCTCTTTACAGAGAGTTCGCCGACGCGCTTTCCCTTGCAGACAGGGCATTTATACTGCCCATATACGGCTCCGACGAAAAACCGATAGACGGCGTTTCGTCAAAGCTTATATTTGACGCGGCGTCTGACGATATGCGTTCGCACTATGAGCTGTCAGGCAACTTTGACGACCTCCTTACGTCTGTCTGCAAAGCTGCGCGTTCCGGGGATATCGTGCTTACGCTGGGTGCGGGTTCGGTAGGCACGCTTGGCAAGAAGATCGTTGAAAAGCTTGCCGAGCTGCAGGATTAGCGCATAAAAATGAGCGAAGCCTCTTTCGTTGCCGGGTGCGGGCTGGGCGCCCTCAATACATGGGGCTGCGGCGGCAGCTGCAGGTGGCTGGCGTCCCCGAAAGACGCTTCGGAAGCGGCTATATTCATCAAAAAGGCGGCCGATGAAGGAACGGGGCTTTATATATTGGGCGGCGGCTCCAATATCCTGGTGCAGGACGGCTTTATCGACGCCGGAGTGATATCTACCGGCGCGATGGACGAATTTGAAGTTTACGCGGCGGAAGGCGGCGCGCGCATAGAGGCGGCAGCGGGAGTCCCTGTCAAAAAGCTTCTTGCGCTGTCGCTGGAAAAGGGACTTACGGGGATGGAGTTCCTGACAGGCATTCCCGGAACGTTCGGCGGAGCTCTGTTCGGAAACGCGGGGGCCGCGGGCTGTTCTTTCGCCCCTCTCGTTGAGTGGGCGGAAACGATCTCTTTCGACGGAAGTCACAGACGCTGGCGTGCGGAAGAGCTTTTGTGGAAATACCGCACCTGTCCCTGGGGCGGGAACTCACTTCTCATAACAAAGGCTTCGCTTCGTCTGCGCAGCGGGAGCAGGGAAGAGATAACCGAGAATATCAGGCGCTTTTCGGCTCTCAAAAAAGGGCAGCCGATAGGCGCAAAGACCGCCGGATGCGTATTCAAAAATCCGGAGGGCAATTCGGCAGGCAGGCTGCTTGACGTATGCGGCTGCAAGAAGCTGAGCGTGGGAGCAGCAAGAGTATCTCAGAACCACGCGAACTTTATAGAAAACAGCGGCGGGGCGTCCGCCGCGGATATTTATGCGCTTACCGAAATGTGCAGAAAAAGAGTTTATGAAGAGTATGGGATCGTTTTAGAGTATGAAATTAAATTCTTTGGCGCGTTTTAGACGCAGAAGGAGATTAATAAAAATACTGCTGCTGGCCTTTGCGGTCTTTACAGGTTTCCTGCTGGCGGCAGAGGGGCGCTACGCGGTGATGAGGCTTGGGGACATATCCGTAACACCCCCGGGAGCGCTCCCGCAGCATGTCGTGTGGGGCGTGCTTACGACGCGGCAGGAACTTTTCTGGCCGTCGCTGCTTTCGTCTAAAAAAGAGTATGAGGAGATAATAGAGAATTATTATCCCGCCGATGTGAAGCTGAAGCTGCGCGGATGGGGGAAGTTCAGGCTTGAAGTAAAGCCGCTCGCTCCGGCATACAAGGTCTTCTGGGGAGGAAAGTACTGGTACCTTTCCGAAGAGGGAAAGCTGTGGTCCTCTTCGCTGAAGGAAAACGCCATGCTTAAAGAGCACGACGCGGAGAAGAAACCGGTGCTGACGTGGGGGACCGACAGGGCTACACCTGTCGATATGGGGGACCTGAAAGGCAACGTGCTTTCGTCAAGCATACCGATAAAGCTCATCAAAAGCTGGTATGTGATGGCGGATGAATTAGGCTGGGGAAGAAACGTAAAATTTATACAGGCCGGAGTAAAAGAAGGCACTCCGATAGTCAGGGTCATATTTTACACGGCGGGGAACAAAAACGGAGCCCAGCTGCTTTTGCCCAACGAAGCTGAAAAATGGCCGGAGACCGGGCTTGCTGTGAAAAAACTGTACGGCGGCATCGAAAATCTTCCGCCGGACATATACATAGACGGGACATATAAAGGCAAGATACTGATACGCAATCTGCGCGACGAGCAAAAGGAACAGGAAAAAAAGGAAACGCCGCCTGACAACAAAGGCGCCGCAAAGAAAAATAATTAATATTTTTGTTCCGGATTTTGCCGCCGGTATATGTATTGCTGAGGATATATAATGTAAAATGTATATGGGCATGACCTTAAGAAGAGGGGGCAAAGATTTTGTTCAAAAAAACATCAAACTACAGTCAGGGAAGAGAACCGGAGCTTCTTGTCGGCCTTGACCTCGGGACAAGCAAAGTTGCCGTGGTCGTCGCCGAGCGTGAAGCAGACGGCGACGAAGCCCAGATAATCGGAGTCGGACAGGCGCCTTCTAACGGTATCCGCAAGGGCCTTATCGTGAACCTCGACCAGGCCGTCCGGTCCGTGCGTCAGGCTGTGAGCGATGCTCAGAACATGGTAGGACAGGATATCAGAGGAGTCACGGTCGCGTTTGGCGGAGGAGAAGTCACAAGCATCCGTTCCAAAGGCATGGTGGCCCTCGGACGTTCGCCGCGTTCCGTAGCGCAGCTCGACATAGAAAGAGTCATAGACGCCGCGCAGGCAAACGTTGTGGTGCCTATGAACCAGAGCATCCTGCACACTATACCGGTAGAGTATTCTCTTGACGGCAATGTTGGCATCGACGACCCCCTCGGTATGAATGCCATGCGCCTTGATATAGATGTGCAGTCGATAATTGTGCCCACAGCGACCATACAGAACGTACTGAACTGTGTGACGCGCGCCGGACTTGAAGTGAACAGCCTTGTCCTCAAACCGTTGGTATCGGCCCTCGGAGTGCTTACACCGGAAGATGCGCTGGCAGGCGCCGTGGTGATAGATTTCGGCGGCGGCACGACCGGCATCGCGGTCTTTGCAGACGGCCGCCCGAAACATCTTGCGCTGCTGCCGATAGGAGGAGACCACCTTACCAACGACCTTGCCACAGTACTCAAGCTGCCCCTGAACAAAGCGGAAGATATAAAGCGCACGATATCACTCAGCGGTGACTTCCCTGAAGGGGAAACGCTGGATTTCGAAAACCATGGAAAGGCATACAGGATAGCTAAATCCGAGCTGCATGATATAATCTGCTGCCGCCTCGATGAGCTTTGCGACGAACTGATACGTCCGGAGATAAAAAATGCCAAGGTAACGATGCTGCCCGGAGGAGTGCTTCTAACCGGCGGCGTCGCAAAGACCGAGGGCATAGAAGATTTCTTCCTGGAGAAACTGAGTCTGCCGGCACGCTCGGCGCTGCCTCTTGATGCAAACCGCATGCCTCCGAACCGCAATACGCAGGAATACGCATCGGCCGCGGGCATTATCAAATATATACTTGATCGTGAGCGCGATCCGTTCCGTTACCTCGACAACCCTTCGATCATAAAAGGGGACAAATCAAAGCCAGCTTTGCCTAAGCCGGAACCTGTGTTCCGCCTGAACACACAGCCCGGTAAGGACAAGGAAGAAACGCAGCGCGGCGACGTATTCGATTCTTTGAAAAGGGTCTTCAAGGATATTTTCTAAAGCGCGGGGGGTAATGTGAGATGGGAGAAATGTCTGAGATATTCCAGATGGACGGCTCAAACTATCCGTCAAGAGAAGTAATAAAGGTCGTCGGAGTAGGCGGAGCGGGAAACAACGCGCTCAACCACATCATACGCGGCGGGGTCGGCGGAGTCGAATTCATCGCGGCAAACACCGATATCGCGCACCTCGACCTGTCTGAGGCTTCGACAAGAATTATCCTCGGCAGAGAGCTTACGAAAGGGCTCGGCGCCGGCTCAGATCCCGAGATAGGGAGTAAATCGGCGATGGAATCGCGTGAGGAACTGAGGGCCGCGGTGGAGGGCGCCGATATGGTCTTCGTAGCTGCCGGAATGGGCGGCGGCACCGGCACCGGCGCGGCCCCTGTCATATCCGGCATCGCAAAGGAAGCAGGCGCCCTTGTCGTAGCGGTAGTCACTCTGCCCTTCACATTTGAGGGCGCAAGAAGGACAAAACAGGCGAAAGCAGGCATCACGCAGCTTCGCGACAAGGTCGACGCGCTTATTGTAATACCAAACGACAGGCTCCTCAGCATCACCGATAAAAAAACATCGATCAACGACGCTTTCAAGATAGCGGACGGAGTCCTTCACCAGGCGGTCCAGGGAGTGACGGACCTTATCAAGCGACCCGGACTTGTCAATGTGGACTTTGCTGACGTAAAGACGATAATGTCGAACGCAGGCACCGCGATAATGGGCATAGGGGAGGGCTACGGAGAAAAACGCGCGGCCACAGCGGCGTACAACGCGATAAACAGCCCCCTTATGGACAGCAGGATGAGCGGCGCCAAAGGCATACTTTTCAATATAACCGGCGGCGCGAACGTCGGTATCCATGAGATAGACGAGGCAATAAACATAATAACAGAAGCAGCGGATGAAGACGCGGTCATAATCTGGGGACACGTATTCGATCCGGAGATGGAGGACGCTATACAGATAACTGTTATAGCGACCGGTTTCGACGACAGCGTCACTGCCGAAAAACCCGCGCCGCGCAGGCCGGACCTGCGCCAGCCCGTTCAGAGGCCGGTATCCTCAGGCGTGACGACACAGGGGCTTGACGCGGCTCCCGCCAAGAGCGTCAGCAGCCCCGCGGCGCCTCAGACTGTCACTGTCTCTCATGTGCCGCCTGCCGAACAGAAGCAGAAAGAGAAAGAAGCCGAGCCCCCTCTGAAACCGATCGTTTCGCAGCCT
>JAEEYY010000180.1 GCA_016288355.1 Synergistes sp. | reverse complement strand
TGTAGGAGGTAAATAATAATGTCTCGTTCACTTAAGAAAGGACCCTACGTAGATCAGAAACTTCTGCGCAGGATTGAGGATATGAACGAATCAGGCAAGAAAACGGTTCTGAAGAGCTGGTCACGCGCCTGCTCTATCACGCCTGAAATGGTTGGACATACGATCGCGGTTCACAACGGCCGCATCCACGTGCCTGTCTATATCAGTGACAACATGATCGGGCACAAGCTCGGGGAATTTGCTCCCACCCGTAAATTCGGCGGTCACGCCGGACAGGAACGTTCCACTAAAGTAAAGGCTGCGAAATAGGGGGACATCGGGATGGAAGTCAAAGCATCTGCAAAAAACCTGCGGGTTTCCGCGAATAAAGTACGCAGAGTACTGGTGCTCGTACGCGGCAGGAACGCCTCGGACGCGCTGACGATTCTCAAACATACCCCGAACAAGCCCGCGCGCTTCGCAGAAAAGGTGCTGAAGAGCGCGGTAGCAAACGCGGAGCATAACCACGGGCTGGATATGGACAAGCTCGTCGTAAAGACCGCGGTTGCCGATCAGGGGGCCTATATGAAGCGTTTCCGCCCGGTCGCACAGGGGCGCGCGCATGCGTTCAGACACCACACGTGCCATATAACTATGGTCGTGTGTGAGAAGTAAGGAGGGGTTGGACTGTGGGTCAGAAAGTTCACCCGGTAGGTTATAGACTTGGCGTTATCTACGACTGGGAATCCCGCTGGTATGCCGACGGCAAGAAATACGCTAAAAATCTCCACAAGGATCTTGAGCTCAGGACCTGGATAAAGAAGCGCTGGAAGGAAGCCGGCGTGAGCCGTGTGGAGATCGAGCGTATCGGAGACGTTATGCGTTTCACGGTTTGGACCGCACGGCCTGGTGTCGTGATCGGCAAGCAGGGAGCCGAGATACAGGCTGTTCGTGAAGAACTCCAGGCTATGACCGGCAACCGGGTCATGATTAACATTCAGGAAATGAAAAATCCTGATATCGAGGCTCAGGTCGTAGCGGAAGGCGTCGCTTCATCTCTGGAGCGCAGGGTCAGCTTCCGCCGCGCTATGAAACAGTCGATATTCCGCGCTATGAAATCAGGCGCTAAAGGTATCAAGATCCAGTGCAGCGGACGCCTCGGAGGCGCCGAAATAGCCCGCACCGAATGGTATCTTGAAGGACAGCTTCCGCTTTCCACGCTCAGGGCCGATATCAACTACGGTTTTTCAGAAGCACGTACGATATACGGAGTCATCGGCATCAAGGTCTGGATCTACAAAGGAGAAGTCATGGAGCAGCGGCCGCGTGAGACCGAGCCTGTGACTAAGGAGAGGGGGTAGTCTGGTATGCTTGCACCAAAAAGAGTTAAATACCGCAAACCTCATCTGACTGCCCTTCGCGGCTACAGCAAAGGCGCAACTGAGATCGATTTCGGCGAATACGGCCTGCAGGCCTGTGAGAACGGCTGGATAACCGCACGCCAGATAGAAGCAGTCCGCGTTTCTATCAGCCGTAAGATGAAAAAAGGCGGGAAGATATGGATCAGAATCTTCCCGGATCGCCCTGTTACCGAAAAGCCTCTTGAGACCCGTATGGGTAAAGGTAAGGGTAACGTGGAATACTGGACCGCTGCTGTCAAGCGCGGAAGGGTCATGTTTGAGATCGCAGGAGTCCCGCGCGAGGTGGCGGAGCAGGCTTTCCGCACCGCAGCGTTCAAACTCCCCATCAAGGTAAAGATGCTGACCCGAGAGGGAGCAGGTGAATAAAAATGGAGACCAAAGAACTTCGCGAGCTCAGCGTAGCTGAACTTAAGGATAAGCACAGGGAATATAAAGAGGAGCTCTTCAACCTCCGTTTTCAGAACGCGATCGGGCAGCTGAGCAACTCAGGAAGAATAAGAGAAGTAAAAAAGACGATCGCCCGTATTCTTACGATCATCACAGAAAAAGAAGCGGGTATGGAACGTGCAGGAGCAAGGAGGTAACCGGCGATGGAAGAACGCACAGCACATCGTAAGGTTCGTGCCGGAGTCGTTGTAAGCGACAAGATGGAAAAGACCATCGTCGTGCGTGTTGACCGTATGGCAAAACACAAGCTCTACGGGAAGCCCGTTCTCCGTTCAAAGAAGTTTATGGCGCACGACGAGACGAACGACTGCCGCGTCGGCGATACGGTCAAGATAGGCGAGACCCGCCCCCTGAGCGCCAGAAAGCGCTGGGAGGTCCTTGAGATAGTTAAGAGGGCTCCTATACTGGGCGCCACCGAAGAGGAGGCTGAATAACAATGATTCAGCTGAGAACAGTTCTTAACGTGGCGGATAACTCCGGCGCCAAGAAGATCCTCTGCGTCCAGGTAAAGGGAGGCAGCTTCCGCAAGGTCGGAAGCGTGGGCGACGTTATCGTTGCCGCGGTTCGCGAAGCTTCGCCGAACGGCAACATAAAAAAAGGTGACGTCGTGAAGGCCGTTATCGTAAGGACGAAAAAAGAGATACGCCGCAAGGATGGTTCCTATGTGCGCTTCGACGACAACGCCGCTGTCGTTATCGACGCAAATGGCGACCCCAGAGGAACACGTATTTTTGGTCCTGTAGCAAGGGAACTGAGAGAAAAGAAATATATGCGCATAGTCTCTCTGGCTCCCGAGGTTGTTTAGGGGGTAACCTGCGATGTCTAAAATGAGAATCAAAAAGGGAGACCGCGTTCGCGTTATTTCCGGCAAGGACGCCGGCAAAGAGGGAAAGATCCTCAGCAGAAACATAGATAAGGACACCGTCGTTGTTGAGAACATAAACATGATCACAAAGGCGGTCCGTCCTTCGCAGAAGGATCCGCGCGGCGGACTCATCAAAAGAGAAGCAGCACTTGCCGCTTCAAAGGTAATGCTGGTCTGTCCGAAGTGCGGGAAAGCCACGCGCGTTTCCCGTGCGTTTCTTGACGACGGCAAGAAAGTCCGCGTCTGCAAGCAGTGCGGCGAAATAATCGACAAGGCTTAATGAGGAGGGACAGCTGATATGGTTCCGCGTCTTTTGACAAAATATACAGAAGAAGTCCGTCCTCGTCTGAACGAGCAGTTTCAGTACAAGAACGTTATGCAGATACCGCGCCTCGTCAAGGTAGTCATCAATATCGGAGTAAACGAAGCAAAGCTTGACCAGAAATATATGGATGCCTCGATGAACGAGCTGACAGTTATTTCCGGACAGAAGCCGGTGCTGAAGCGCGCCAAGAAATCCATAGCAGGGTTTAAGGTTCGCGAAGGGATGCCGGTGGCCTGCATGGTCACGCTGAGGAGCGACAAAATGTGGGAGTTCGTAGATCGTCTCTTCAGCATAGCACTTCCCCGCATCAAGGACTTCCAGGGGATATCGAAGAAGGGCTTTGACGGCAGAGGAAACTTCAACCTCGGCCTTAAAGAGCAGCTTCTCTTCCCCGAGATAGACTTCGATAAGGTCATCCGCCAGCGCGGCATGAACATCACGTTTGTGACAACGGCGCAGACAGATGAGGAAGCCCAGGCGCTCCTGAAAGAGCTTGGGATGCCCTTCGCCCGTTAGGAAGGAGAAGCAAATGGCCCGTAAATGCATGGTGAACAAGGCAAAAGAAGAGCCTAAGTTCAAAGTAAGAAAATACAACCGCTGCCCGATTTGTGGGCGCCCCCACGGCTACATGCGCAAGTTTGACATGTGCCGCTGCTGCTTCCGCAAGCTTGCGCGCGAGGGCAAGATCCCTGGCGTCGTCAAGGCGAGCTGGTAGCACGTGGGCGTAGAAGGGAGGATCCTTTAATGCGTATTACCGATCCTGTCGCGGATATGCTCACACGCATTAGAAATGCGAATGTGGTCTACCATGAGATGGTGGATATGCCTCTTTCGAAACTCCGCCTTGAGATGGCAAGGATACTCAAAGAGGAAGGCTATATCCGTAACTATAAAACGATAACCGATGCGAAGCAGCCGATGCCGATACTCAGGCTGACCATGAACTATGGCCCGCAGAAAGAGAGAGTCATCCAGGGGCTTCGCCGCATAAGCAAGCCGGGCCGCCGCATATACGTCGGCAAGGATGAGCTGCCCAGAGTCATGGGAGGCCTCGGCATTGCTCTTATCTCGACCTCAGCCGGACTTATGACCGACGCCAAGGCCCGCAAACTCGGACTCGGCGGCGAAGTAGTCTGCTACGTCTGGTAACGGAGGGCTTGCTATGTCAAGGATAGGACGCAAAGCCATAGCTCTTCCGAAGGGCGTAGAGGTCAAAGTGGACGGGCAGGCAGTGAAGGTCAAGGGGGCCAAAGGCACTCTTGAGATGAACGTAATGCCCAACATCTCTGTGACAGTCGACGGCGGAAATATCACTGTGACGCGTGCGAACGACGATAAGGCGACACGTGCGGCTCACGGTATGACCAGAGCCCTGATCAACAATATGGTCCAGGGTGTGAACGAAGGCTTCCAGAAGGTGCTTGAGATCGTAGGAGTGGGTTACCGCGCTCAGATGCAGGGTAAAACGCTCGTTATGAACCTTGGCTTTTCGCATCAGGTCGAAGTCGTTCCTCCGGAAGGAATCGAATTCGTATGCGAAAGCCCGATCAAGATCATCGTACGCGGCATCGACAAGCAGCTTGTCGGACAGGTCGCGTCAAACGTACGCGGCTATCGTCCGCCCGAACCCTATAAGGGCAAGGGTATCAGATATGCCGGCGAGTATGTGATTCGCAAGGCCGGTAAGGCCGGCGCTAAGAAATAGGGAGAGGTGAAGGACGTTGATCAATAATCGCAGCCGTAATGAAATGCGGGAGTTGCGCCACCGTCGCCTCAGGAAACATCTTTCCGGCACCGGCGAGCGTCCGCGTCTGGCAGTTTTCGGCAGCCTTAAGCACATTGCCGCTCAGATCATAGACGACGAAAAAGGGCATACACTTGTATCCGCATCGACGGTACAGGACAAATTCGAAAATCTTAAAAGCACGGGGAACCAGGAAGCGGCAAAGGCAGTAGGAAAGCTCATCGCCGAACGCGCTCTTGCGAACGGGATCAACGAAGTTGTTTTCGACAGAGGCGGTCATGTCTACCACGGCAGGATCAAGGCTTTTGCCGAAGCAGCCCGCGAAGCCGGCCTGAAGTTCTAAGGGGAGGCGACTAAATTGGCGAAAGAGACACAGCAGAACGTAAAATCCTACAGCAGCAGAGGGCTTGAGCTCACCGAGCGCGTCGTATCGATCAACCGCGTCAGCAAGGTCGTAAAAGGCGGAAAACGTTTCCGCTTCAGCGTTCTTGTCGCGGTAGGCGACGGCGTGAGCCAGGTCGGCCTCGGTATGGGCAAAGCAAAGGAAATCTCTGTGGCAATGAAAAAAGGCATAGAGCATGCGAAGAAGAACCTGGTCGACCTTAAGAAGACAGGGCAGACCCTCCCGCATCCGATCATCGGCAAATTCGGCGCCGCCGAAGTGCTTATGCGCCCCGCTGCCCCCGGTACCGGAGTTCTCGCAGGCTCATCGGTCCGCCCGATAATGGAACTCGGCGGCATCAAAGACGTCATAGCCAAGGTCACCGGCAGGACCTCCAATCCTATCAATATCGCATATGCCACGATGGATGCGGTAAAGCGCCTCCGCACGCCTGAAGAGATATACAGGCTCCGCGGCAAAGAGCGCAGGGAAGCTTAGGAGGTATCGTGCTATGGCCAAACTTCGTATCACCTGGAAAAGAAGCACGATCGGGCGTCCGCCTGCACAGGAAAGAGTAATAAAGGCCCTGGGCTTCCACAGGCTCAATGAGACCGTGTACCATGAGGACACCCCGCAGATTCGCGGCATGATCAACAAGATCAGCCATCTGCTTGAGTGGTCCGCAGAGGAATAGGGGGAATACGCGATGGAACTTCATGAGCTTTCACCTATGCCGGGTTCGCACAAAAAAAAGAAACGTCTCGGAATGGGATTAGGCAGCGGAAAAGGAAAAACCGCCGGCAAGGGACATAAGGGGCAGAAGGCCCGCAAAAGTCCGGATATAGGGGCTAACTTTGAAGGCGGACAGATGCCGCTCGCTCGCCGCATACCGAAACGCGGATTCAGCAATTTCCGTTTCACAGTCAAATACGAGACAGTGAATCTGGCTGAGCTTGAGGATCGTTTCGAGAGCGGGGCAGAGATAACGGCAGAAGAGCTCGCTGCGCTCCGCCTTATAAGATGTGCCTGCGCCCCGGTAAAGATCCTGGGCGACGGCGAACTTTCGAAGAGTTTCACTGTAAAGGCAAATGCCTTCAGCGCATCGGCCGCCAAGAAGATCGAAGCGGCCGGCGGCAAGGCTGAGGTAATATAATGCTTGAATCCTTCCGGGATACATTTAGGCTGCCTGACCTTAAACGCCGCATATTATTCACGCTTGCAGCGCTTTTTATCTACCGTCTGGGTGCGCATGTTCCTACACCCGGAGTAGACGCAGCTGCTCTCGGAAAGCTTTTCGATCAGGGAAGCCTGCTCGGCTTTCTCGACCTCTTTGCAGGAGGAGCGCTCAGCCGCTTTTCGATATTCGCGCTGGGCGTTACGCCTTATATCAATGCCAGCATCGTGATGCAGCTTCTTGCTGTTGTGGTGCCTAGCATTGAGAAGATGCAGAAGGAAGGGGAAGAAGGGCGCAAAAAGATAGTTCAGTGGACACGCATCGGTACTATCGCCTTTGCCCTTATACAGGCAATAGGCATGACCGGATGGCTGAAGAGCCTCGGCATCTATTCGGGCGGCATATTCGACATAATCCTCGTTGCTCTCACGCTGACAACGGGAGCCGTTGCGGTAATGTGGCTCGGCGAGATAATGTCAGATCACGGCATAGGGAACGGCATATCGCTTCTTATCTTCGCAGGTATCGTGGTAAGGATACCGGAAGCCATTATTCGTACGATCTCTCTCGTACGTCTTGGTGAAATGAATATACTTGTTCTTCTGCTTGCGATCGTGATAATGATAGCCGTGGTAGCAGGATGCGTCCTTCTTCAGGAGGGACAGCGCCGCCTTCCGGTCCAGTACGCCAAACGTGTGGTCGGAAATAAAATGTACGGCGGACAGTCGAGCTTCATCCCGCTGCGCGTCAACACCGCGGGCGTCATCCCGATAATCTTCGCCTCGTCGATCCTGCTGTTCCCCTATACCATCGCCGGGCTTTTCCAGCACAGCGTGGCAAGGGCGATTCAGCGTGCGATGAGCCCGAGCAGTCCGATATATATGATTCTCTATGTTCTGCTTATCATATTCTTCTCGTATTTCTATACGGCGGTCGTTTTCAAGCCTGAGGATATCTCGACGAATATGAAGAAAAACGGAGGCTTTATACTCGGCATACGCCCCGGCAAGCCTACGACCGATTACATAGAGAAGGTAATGGGACGCATTACGCTCGGCGGCTCTATAGCGCTTGCGGTCATCGCTATAATACCGACCCTTATGACGGGGCTGATGCATATAAACAGCTTCTATTTCGGCGGTACGGCAGTGATAATCGTTGTAGGCGTAGCGCTTGACACAGTGCATCAGATAGAAGGTCAGCTTCTTATGCGTCACTATGAGGGCATACTGAAGCGCCGCGGCAGCAAAGGCGGAAGCCTTTTGAAGCTGTAATCCAAGGAGGCCGGAAAATGAGAATAATTCTTCTCGGAGCCCCGGGAGCGGGGAAAGGAACTCAGGCAGACAGCATAAAAAGCAAATATCCGATAGCACATATTTCTACCGGCGATATCCTTCGTGCAAACGTCAAGGCCGGCACAGCGCTGGGAAAAGACGCCAAAGCCTATATGGACGCCGGCAAACTGGTGCCTGACGATGTTATAGTAGGTATGATGGAATCCCGCCTGGCGGAAGCCGACTGCAAAGAAGGCTTCATGCTGGACGGATTTCCGCGTACGATCGCCCAGGCGGAGGCGCTTGATAAGATGCTTACCGCTCACGGCATAAAACTTGATGCGGTAGTCAGTCTTGAGATAGACGATGATACCGTCGTTTCAAGGCTTACATCGAGACGGGTCTGCAAGCAGTGCGGTGAGATATACAACACCGTGCTTAAGCCGACCGCAAAAGAGGGCGTATGCGATAAGTGCGGCGGCGAAGTGGTGCAGCGCGACGATGACAGGGAGAGCGTCATAAGGAACCGTCTTGCTGTTTTCCATACCCAGACAGCGCCGCTTATCGAATACTATACGCAAAAGGGACTTTTGATCGCAGTGGACGCAACCGGCGGCAAGGACGCGGTGCTCAGGATCCTCGAGAAGAATTAAGAATCGGGGCTGTTCTCTGTTATGATCACGTTCAAAAGCGACCGCGATATTGCTAAGATGCGCAAAGCAGGGCGGATCGTTGCGGATGTTCTTAATTTAATGAGAGATATGGTTAAACCGGGAATCGACACCCTTACCCTTGACGAGGCTGCTGAAGACCTTGTGATAAGGGAAGGGGGCAGACCCGCTTTCAAAGGTTACAGAGCTTCCTGGGCGTCGGCTCCTTTTCCGGGGACGATATGCGCTTCAATAAATGAAGAGGTCGTACACGGGATACCGTCGCGCGGGAGGATTCTTGAAGAAGGAGATATTATCAGTATAGACACCGGTGCCTCTATAGAGGGTTTCTTTGGAGACGCCGCATGCACGTTTGCTGTCGGGCGGATAAGCGAAGAGCGGGAGCGGCTGCTTGCTCTTACGCACGAAGCTCTGATAAAAGGCGTAGCTGCGGTCAGACCCGGAGCAACGCTCGGGGACATCGGCTACACGGTGGAAAGCCTTGTGATCCCTGCCGGCTTCGGTCTCGTAAGGGACTATGCCGGTCACGGCATCGGACGCAAAATGCATGAAGCTCCTCAGGTCCCCAACTTTGGGAAGCCGGGAAGCGGCCTGACCGTCAAGCCGCGCATGACATTCTGCATAGAACCGATGGTGATGACCGGAGCCGAAGAGGTCAGGACGCAGCCGGACGGCTGGACTGTTGTGACAAAAGACGGCAGTGATGCCGCGCACTTTGAATACAGTCTTCTCGTTACGGACGAGGGCGCGGAGGTTTTAACTCCATGGGAGTGATATCCCCTGTCCCTGAGAGGTACCGTGCCGGAGACGTCGTTATCGTGCGCCGCGGGAAATATGCCGGCAGGCATTTTGCGGTAGTGGGAAACGACAGCGGCCGGATACTGATAGCAAACGGAGCTGAATACAAGGCGGCCAAGCCGAAAAAGAAGAATGTTATTCACCTGCAACAGACGCACTATTATCTCGAAGATGTGGCCGGGCGTGTCGCTGGCGGGAAACCTCTGGACAACGGCTGGTTGATGCAGAAAATTTCCCACGTTTTGGAAAACAGTGGCACATCTTGCAGACAGGAGGATGAAACTGCCTAATGGCCAAGGAAGAAGTTATTGAGGTAAAAGGCAAGGTAGTTGAGCCGCTGCCGAATGCCATGTTCCGCGTAGAGCTGGAAAATGGACACAAGATACTGGCTCATGTCTCCGGGAAAATGCGTATGCATTTCATCAGGATTCTGCCGGGAGACAGGGTACTGCTTCAGCTGTCCCCATACGACCTGACGCGGGGCAGGATAACATACAGATATAAGTAGGCGTAAGAATGCCACGGAAGAATTAGTAAAGTCAAGGAGGTCTGCATTTTATGAAAGTAAGACCGTCGGTCAAACCTATATGTGAGTATTGCAGAGTTATAAAGCGCCACGGCGTTGTGCGCGTCATCTGCAGCAAAAACCCGCGCCATAAGCAGCGCCAGGGAGCAAGGAGGTAACAGGGAATGGCTCGTTTAGCCGGTGTTGACCTGCCACGAGAGAAAAGAATCCAGATAGCCCTTACCTATATATTCGGTATCGGGCCGGCAATTGCTGACGACATCATAAAGGTCACCGGAGTAAACCCGGATACCCGCGTCAAGGATCTCTCCGAAGAGGACGAACAGAAGCTCCGTGCAGAGATCGAAAACAATCGTTTGGTCGAGGGTGACCTTCGCCGCGAGATAACCATGAACATCAAACGTCTCATGGATATCGGCTGTTACCGCGGCATCAGACATCGTCTGGGGCTCCCTGTGAGAGGCCAGAGGACAAAGACAAACGCCCGCACGCGCAAGGGACCGAAGAGGACCGTAGCGGGCAAGAAGAAAGCCACCAAGTAGTGCTGGGAGGGAATGACAGTTGGCCAAACGCGTACAGCGCAGCCGCAAACGTAAAGAAAAAAAGAACGTTAGCTACGGCGTAGCGCATATTTACTCGACATTCAACAACACGATCGTGACCCTTACGGACAAACAGGGCAACGCGCTTTCATGGGCTTCAGGCGGAAATGTGGGCTTCAAGGGTGCGAGAAAATCCACTCCTTATGCAGCTCAGATGTCTGCCGCTCAGGCAGCCAAGGCCGCGCAGGACCACGGGGTCGTTGAGATAGACGTTGTAGTTAAGGGACCGGGACCCGGACGCGAATCTGCTATTCGTTCGCTTCAGGCAGCGGGGCTGCAGGTAAATGTGATCAGAGACGCCACCGCTATCCCGCACAACGGATGCCGTCCTCCGAAACGGCGCCGCGTGTAGTCCTAAAAGGAGGTACATACTGATTATGAGCAGATATACAGGACCTGTCTGCCGGCTGTGCCGCGCAGAGGGAGCCCAGCTCTTTTTAAAGGGAGAACGCTGCTACTCGGAAAAGTGCGGTTTCAGGAAGCGCAACTCAAAACCGGGGCAGCATGGAACTCGCCGGGGCAAACTGAGCGAATACGGCATACGTCTCCGTGAGAAACAGAAGCTGCGCCGCTTCTACGGAATCCACGAAACGCAGTTCGCCGAAATATTCAGCAAGGCTACCGGCATGGAGGGGCAGACGGGACATAATTTCCTTCAGCTTCTTGAGCGCCGTCTCGACAACGTCGTATATCGTCTCGGCTTCGGTGTGAGCCGCCGTCAGGCGCGCCAGCTCGTATGCCACGGACATTTCACCGTTAACGGCCGCAAGCTTGATATCCCGAGCGCTGTGCTCAGAGTCGGGGACGTCGTGGCTGTGGCTGAAGGCAGCAGAGATGTGGTCACACTCAAGGAAAATGCCGAGGCTTCGGCCGCCCGCAGCATCCCGGCGTGGCTCTCGTTCAACGCCGAGGCAATGTCCGGAACGGTTGTTTCCGCTCCTGCACGCGAACAGATCGACGTACCGGTGAACGAACAGTTTGTTGTCGAATTCTATGCACGTTAGTGCTGCAAGAAGGTGGGGGAGAGTATGGATCATGAGCGCCATGAAATAACAGTACAGGAATCAACCTCTTCGTACGGCAGGATAGTAGTCGAGCCGCTCGAAAGAGGATACGGAGTAACGCTCGGTAATTCGCTGCGCCGTGTCCTGCTTTCATCCATAAGCGGAGCCGCTGTGGTCGCAGTCCGTATCGATGGCGTTCTGCACGAATTCAGCACGATTGCCGGAGTGAAGGAAGACGTTATCGAAATCCTGGTCAACCTGAAGCATATTCCCGTCCGCTGCCATTCGACATCAGTGCGTATGCTCCATCTGGAAGCAAAGGGGCCGAAAGCCGTAACGGTTTCTGATATAGATCCCGACAGCGAGGTAGAGTTCCCCGATCCGGAGGCATATATATGCACTCTTGAAGAGGGATATTCTGTTTCGATGGATATATACATCTCCACAGGCACCGGATATGCGCCTATCGACCGTCCGCGGGCGGCTTACCTGCCGGTCGACGCGCTGCAGACCGACGCGCTGTTCTCTCCGGTACAGCGCGTGAAGTACAGCATCCAGGACAAACGTATGGGACAGCGCACTGACTACGACAGCCTGACGCTGGAGATATGGACCAACGGGGTAGTGACGCCGGAAGACGCTGTCATACAGGCCGGTCTTATCCTTAAGGGCTATTATGCCTCTATAGTCGACGCGCTGGCAGGCCCGGGCACGAGCGCTCTGACCGATATCATAAAAGGAGACGAAGCGCAGCGTGCGGCAGGCGGCAAGCAGGGCTTTGATCCCGGTACCGCAGGCGGTTTCCCGATAGGTGAGAATTCCATCTATGCCCGTCCTGTCAGAGACCTGGAGCTCTCCGTGCGCAGCGAGAACTGCCTGCTGCGGGGCGGAGTCCATATGATAGGCGAGCTTGTTGCAAAGACCAGGGACGATCTGCTGAAGATCCGCAACCTCGGTAAGATCTCACTGCGTGAGATCGAGGAGAAACTGGCCAAATTCGAGCTTCATTTAAGCGGCGACATAAGCACGCCGATCGATGAAGAAGACGAAATGGCCGATAGTGAAAAGAGCCAAAAGGAGGAATAAACAATGAGACACCGCATGAGCAAAAGGCGGTTGGGGCGCTGCAGCTCCCATAGACGTGCCATGTTGGGCAATATGGCCGCGAGTCTCTTTATCGAGGGCAGCATCGTGACGACCGAGACGAGAGCCAAAGAGCTCCGCAGCGTCGCAGAAAAGCTCATAACAAAAGCAAAATCCGGCACGATCAGCGACCGTCGTCTGGTCATAGCCCGCATCCCTCATAAAGAGGCGGTATTGAAGCTCTTTAATGAAATTGGTCCGAAGTACGCGGAGCGCAACGGCGGCTACACGAGAATCGTAAAATTAGGCGCAAGAGTCGGCGACGCGTCGCCGATGGCGGTAATACAGCTGGTAGACTAATTTATGCCTCGTGAAACACAATTCATACTCAGCGGCGCGGAGTTTTCATATCCGGGCTCTTCCGGGAAGGTGCTTTCCGGAATAGACCTTGAGATCCGGGCGGGAGAGTGGGTTGCGCTTCTCGGTTCAAACGGTTCAGGAAAAACGACGCTCCTTAAGATATTAAGCGCCCTGCTTGTCCCAACGCAGGGCTCTTCTTTTATCTTAGGGCTTCCGCCGGATGACGGAGCCGCGGAGAGGAAGGCGCCGTGCGCTATGGTTTTTCAGAACCCGGAGGATCAGATAGTCGCGTCGACGCTGGAGGAAGAGATCGCATTCGGACCTGAGAATCTCGGCTGTACTGCGGAAGAGATTCGCAGCAGGGTCACGCATTCCCTTGAGGCGTGCGGTCTGTCCGGCATGGAGAAACAGCTTGTCTCATCGCTTTCGGGGGGGCAGAAACAGCGGCTTGCTCTGGCCGGTGCTCTTGCGATGCATCCTTCAGCGATATTGCTTGACGAAGCTCTTTCTATGCTGGATCCGCTGTCGAGGCGTGAATTTACCGAGGTAATAGCTGCTGAACATGCCAAAGGCAAAACGATAGTTCAGGTGACACACAGGCTTGAAGAGATACGCTTCGCAGAGCGGATGCTGCTTCTGAAAGACGGAAAGATCGCGTTTGATATGCCGCGTGAAGACTTCTTCAGAATGAAGTGTGAAGAGCTTTCCGAATTCGGGCTGGAACTCCCGCCGTTTGAGAGACTCTGCGGGATCCTGAGAACGGAAGGGCTGTTGCCGGATGGCTGCGCTCCTGATATCTGCGCGGCAGAGAAGTACCTTTATGACGCTTTCTGTTAATAACTTATCCTACACTTATAACAAAGGGCTGCCTACCGAATTCTGTGCCCTGCGCAATGTAAGCTTTGATCTTTCCGGAGGCTGCGTACTCTCTGTATTGGGGCACACAGGCAGCGGAAAATCTACGCTTGCGCAGCATCTGAACGCGCTGATAATACCGCAGTCCGGCAGCGTTGACGCAGACGGCGTCAGTTCAGCCGGCGGGCCGGACGCGCGCCGTTCCGTAAGAAGAAAAGTCGGACTTGTCTTTCAGTATCCGGAACAACAGATATTCGCAGACAGCGTCGCGGAAGAGATATCTTTTGCGCCAAAGAACTGGGGGGCTGACGAGGATGAGATAAAAAGAAACGTGGCCGAAGCCGTGAAGGCTGTTTCTATCTCACCCGAGCTGCTTCCTGTACACCCGCATCACCTTTCCGGCGGACAGAAGCGTAAGATAGCGATCGCTTCAGTCATTTCGGCAAAGCCGTCATATCTGGTCCTTGACGAGCCCACTGCAGGCCTTGACTGCGTTTCGGCGCGTGAGTTTGAAGGGCTTCTTGCAGTCCTTGCCGGAAAAGGCATAGGCATAATCCATATAACTCACGATATAGACCTGGCTCTGAGAGTCAGCACAAATATATTGATCCTTGAAGAGGGACGTGGCATCTTTTGCGGCACGCCCGCGGAATGTGCGGAATTTTTGTGCTCGGCAGAGGTGAAGGGGCTTGTGCTGCCCGAGGTTCTGGAACTTGCGAAGAGGCTTAGGTCGCACGGTATCATCGATACGCTTGAATGGACGCCTGAGAGGCTTGCCGAAAGGCTTAAAGAAAAATGGCAAACGCGTACAAGATAGCTTTAGGACAGTTCATACCTGCAGATACCCCGATACACTCCCTTGACCCGCGCGCAAAGATCATTATGGTGACGGCGGTTATAATGATGCTCTTTGCCACACATACAGCTGCCGCGTTTATGATCTGGCTTCTGCTGCTCCTGTATATCGCCCGTCTTTCCAAGATACCTGCAGGGGCTCTTTTTTCCAGCACCAAACCGGTGCTGATACTGATAATATTCACATCATGTTTTCATATTTTTTCCTCCGGCGGAGAAAAGCTGTTCACACTGTTCGGCATGAGCGCGACGAAAGAAGGCTTTATCATGGCGTTTCTTATGTCGCTTCGCCTTGCTCTGCTTGTGATGTACGCTTCGCTGCTGACTTTTACAACGTCACCTTCGCGCATATCTGACGGACTGGAGGGGCTAATGTCGCCGTTATCCCGGGCCGGCCTGCCGGCTCATGATATTGCGATGATGATAACCATAGCACTGCGCTTCATCCCCACGCTTTTTGAAGAGACATCCCGCATAATAAAAGCCCAGGAATCCCGCGGAGCTGATTTTGAAAGCGGCGGCCCGGTAAAAAGGGCAATGGCATATATCCCGGTCCTGGTGCCTCTTTTCGTAATAATATTCCGCCGTGCGGACAACCTTGCTCTTGCGATGGAAGCGCGCGGCTATAAAAGCGGAAAGAGCAGGACGAGGCTGAAACCGCTGAGTTGGGAAAAAAGTGACAGTATGGCCCTTATCCTGCTCGGGATGGTATCCGCTCTTATAATATTCGGCGAAAGGCTTCTTGCACGATGACGCGCTACGCGGCAGAGGTCTCATATGACGGAGGAAAATTCTTCGGCTGGCAGGTGCAGCCGGGACTGCCTACGGTGCAGCTCGCAGTTGAAGACGCCCTTTCTCTGATCAACGGTGCGCATACGGCGGTAACAGGCGCCGGGCGCACAGATGCCGGCGTCCATGCGCGGGCGCAGGTCTGTTCTTTCGATATGCAGCGCGAATGGGATCCCCGCCGCCTCGTCCTTGCGGTCAACGCGCATTTGCCGGAAGGTGTCAGCGTAATGCGCGCGGCGGCTGTCTCCAATGATTTTCATGCCAGATTCAGCGCGAAAGAACGCGAGTACAGGTATTTCATCTGGAACGCAAGCACCCTGCCTCCGCACCTGAAGGGGTACGTATTCTGGCTGAAGCAGGGTCATCTCGACTGGTCAAAAGCGGCTGAAGCGGCACTCAGCCTTAAAGGCACGCATGATTTTGCAAATTTCAGCCGCGCGGAGGAAGCGGTTCACGATACAGTGCGCACGATAAACAGAGTGCGCCTTTTTCAGAAGAAGCCGATGATAGTATTTCAGATAAAGGGAGACGGTTTTCTGCACAACATGGTGCGGATAACGCTTGGTGCGCTTGAGCTTGCAGCCGCCGGAAAGATAGAGCCCGGCAGAATACCTGACCTGCTTGACCGTTCATTGTATACGCGTTCCGAATGCGGTCGCACATACCCTGCCTGCGGTCTTTATCTTTGGAAAATATACTACCGGGAAGATATATGGAAAAATGCCGCGCCTGCGCTGTAAATCAATTCAGCAGTCCGTGACGCTGTATGCCGCTGATGCGGCTGTGTATAGACGCTGCGGCATGTGATAAAATAAATAACTGGCATAGAAAATATTCCGCATCACATGGATGAGCATAGAAAAGGCCTGATATACAGGATGGGAGGCTGACAGTTTTGTTCAGCAGAGATATAGGAATAGATCTGGGCACTGCGACAGTGCTTGTATTCGTCAAAGGAAAGGGCGTAGTGCTGCGCGAACCCTCCGTCGTCGCTATGGACGAAAACAGCGGAAAGATACTTTCCGTTGGGGAAGAAGCAAAAATAATGATAGGGAAAACGCCGGGGAACGTAGTCGCGATACGCCCTCTGCGTG
>JAEEYY010000179.1 GCA_016288355.1 Synergistes sp. | reverse complement strand
TACCTGTCCCACATGTCACGGCAAGGGAAAGACTGTAGACAAAGTATGCACGGAATGCCACGGACAGGGGCGCGTAAAGCGCACCGCAAGCGTTGAAGTCAAGATACCGGCCGGCGTGGACAACGGCACACGCCTTCGCGTATCCAGCAAGGGCGAGGCCGGAATCAACGGAGGCCCGTCAGGCGATCTGTTCATCCTGACCGAAGTAATGCCCGACGCAAGGTTCACGCGCAGGGGAGACGACCTGAATACGACAGTTGAGATCTCATTCCCCCAGGCGGCGCTTGGCTGCGAAATAAAGGTCGGGACATTCGACGGCATGGAAAAGCTTGAGATACCGGCAGGCACTCAGGCCGGCTCGAAGCTGCGCATCAGAGGGCGCGGCATGCCGCGGCTGAAGGGCAAGGGCAACGGGGATATGAATATACTGGTAAAGATAAAAGTTCCCCGCACTCTGACAGCAAAAGAGCGGGAGCTGCTGAAGGAGCTTGCGAAGGAAGCAGGCGTGGAAACGGCGTAACAGCAGGTATACTTCTTGTGGTTTACTAAACTTTAATAAAAGTCAAGTTTCTAAAGTCTGAACCTTAAATAGTCATAAAACAAAAAATATCCGCAGTAATAATCTGCGGATATTTTTTGTTTTACATAACAATCATTTTATAGGAAAACAACATATCATCTCATACCGCTGAAAAGCTGTGCTGTCAGAGGGGTTCTGAAAATACCATGTGACTGCGGCGGTTTTGGTGTTGTTTGTCAAAAAGAAATTTTATCGTAAATATTAATAACTTCTAAATCTATATAAATATTGAGTTTATATAATTTAATAAATAAAAATTAAAATTACAATTATTTCGTTTAAACTATTGACTAGGTACTATACCAGACATTAAAATAATCAATCATAATATTATGTAAATTATTAAATAAAATGGACTAAGGTAACGATTTAACGGCCGGACTAAAGTATGTGCCAAAATCGAATTTAACTATATTCTGAACTTACCTGGCCCATTTACCAAAAGGGGGGGTAATTACTTATAAATAAACACGGCGCTGTTATTGGTTACTCGGAGACTCAAGCATCGTGAAGGGGGAACTTGGTAATGAAAAGAAAAATGCGAAAAATGCATCAGTTTTTTCACAAAACGTGTCTTTTAGCGTTGGCTTTGCTGTTTGTTCTGCCCTCTATAGCTGCAGCGGAACCTCCCGCGATTCCATGGGGTGGAATTAATAATCCTAATTTGGACTACCCGGATTATCTCAGAGAATACCATAATAAGAAATTTGAAGCGACTGGTTTTGACTTCAGTTTCCTGCCAAGGATAACAAACGGAAAGAGCAGCAGTGCGCTGGGCGAAAAAGCATATCAGTCTACGCAGGACGAGCTGATTGGCTTTATCGCCTCTCTTTCGACCAAAAACCTGCGCTGGAAGATCGTCGGCGAATTCCCAAGCTACGGGAAAGCTGAAGGGGATGCCTCAGTTTCTGACGGCTCGTTCAAGCTGCCGATTCTTGTTTTCAGCGATCCTGCGGTATTCTCGCCGAGTGAACTGAAAGCGTTGAAAAAACCGGTAATATGGCTGCAGGGACAGATACACGGAGGCGAATCTGCAGGCGGAGACGCGATGCTGGTTCTTGCAAAACGCCTTGCTGAAGGCGATCTGAACTATCTGCTGGAAAAGATATCCGTGATCATTGTCCCCAGGTATAATGTCGACGGCGCATGGAGAAATCAGCGCGGGACAAACTCCTACCGCTACCGTATCAATATAGACCAGAACCGCGACAACCAGGGCTTTGAGTCTGCAATAACAAGAACGATGCACAGACTCGTCAATGAGTACGAACCCTTCTTCTTCGGTGACGCCCATGAGCAGGGGTTTACTCTGGGGACAGGATACGTCGACGGCAACAATACAAGATTGACAATCGACTGGATGGGAAACGATGTCTCCACTTTGATAGCCCCGATCTATAATCATCCGGAAGCACTTAAAAAATACGTATCTGAAGTTTTCGAACCCGCATACCACAAAAATATAGAAGACAGAGGACTGAACTGGGCATGGTATATACAGACCTCTACGACGCCTCCCGGAGAAACCCCCGGCAGGGTCGTAGGACTGCGTGACTTTATTCCCGCTGACGTCAGAGCAAGGAGCGGGGACGAAGTCGTGCTTGTCAAGGCTGCTGACGGCGGCGCAAAATATGTTCCTCTGCAGACGTTTGACGGAGCGATAGACACTGGAATCACAGACCCGTCATTCGGCCTTAAAGGAGCCTGCAGTATTTTGACGGAAGCTTCGACTCCGGCCATTGGTATAAATCTGGGACTTCGTATCGCCGGACATGTTGCAACATATGAATCTGTTATGAAAACGGCGTATGAAAGAGCAGACGAGTTCTACGATACGGTCATAAAGGCGCGTGCCGATATGGCGGCGCGCGGCGAAAAAGTGGCTGAAGACAACAAACTGGTGCTTACGATTCATTATCCGGAAACACCGGTGCAGCATAATATCCCGGCTCTGACCGCCGTTCAGAATGAGAAGACGAAAGAGTGGTCTTTAAAAGAAGGGGTATTCGAAAGCAAGATGTTCCTTTCAAGAGACGGAACCCCGAATGTCTCTGTCGTTCAGCCGCGGGCCTATATAATCAAGGCCAATGACGCCACTATCGCAAGACTTGCGCATTCCGGCGTTGTTTTTGAGCGTCTTAACAACGAAAGCGAGATAGAAGTTGAGGCATATACGGTCAAAGCGGCAGACGCATATGTGGGCGACACCTATGTCGTGCCTTCAGGGATGTACGGCTGGACCGATGCCAAAGTCATAACCGAGGTATCGACGTCTAAGAAAAAAGTGAAATTCCCGAAGGATACATATGTCATGTATATGGACCAGGTGCGCGCGACGCATGCGGCATATGCCCTGGAACCCCTTTCACTGAGAAACTACGGCAACTACTACCTCTGCATGAAGACAGACATGCCGACCATGGGAGGAGACCCGGTAGCCGAAGGCTTCTTCAAGGCTGAAGTCGGAGACGAATATCCCGTGTACAGATACATGGGCGAGGAAAAGCTTGATACCTATTCGATCGGTCAGCTTACAGCCCCGTTTGCTACAGAGAACTCGATGGTAGAATGGGTGCTCCCGTACGATAAGGCAGAAAAGGACGAGATCGCGGATGAACTCGGCATGGACGTCCTGTGCATAAGCAAAGCATGGATGTGGCTGAAAGGCAAAGATTTCACAGCAATGATGCCTGACAGCGCGGGCGACGTGGATCTGACCGGGGCTCAGTGGTTTGCATATAACTGGAAAGAGAAGAGTTATGAGAAACTTGAGCCGGAAGAAGACGGCGATTATAAGATAAAGGATTCGTATATCGACAGCGGCAATAATGTCAAACTGGTAGCCGCTGCTGATAAAGCGCCGTCCGGCGGCGGCAGCGGATGCAACGCCGGTTCATTTGGTCTGCTCCCGCTGCTCGTTTTCTCGCTCGGGCTCTTTGCGGTCAAAAACAAAAAAAGATAATTAGCTAAGGAACGACAGCGTTAGAATTAATTAGTAAAATTGAGCGCACATTTTAATATATGTGCGCTCAATTAAAAGAATAAACCTTTAAATCCAAAGGTTTATTCGACTAAAGTGTCTGCACCGAATACCTTTACATATTGCTGACATAAATATAGAATATGTGAAGCATGATCCTGCAACACAATACAATATGGAGGTGCTCTCTATATGAAGAAAGTACTTGCGTTATTAATGGTAGCGGCTGTCCTGTTTGTTTCCGGGGCGGCATTCGCAGCAGAACCGATCAAGATCGGGTACCTTGCGGCTCTCACCGGCGACTACGCGCAGTATGGCATTACCGAGGTCAACATGGCAAAGATGGTAGTTGCCGACCTCAACGCTGCCGGCGGACTGCTTGGCAGACAGGTCGAGCTCATTCCGTATGACACCAAGACGCGCAACGAAGATGCGGTCAACGCAGTCCGCCGCATGATCGAAAGCGACAAGGTGTGTGTGATCGTAGGAGCCAACTCGAGCGGCATCAATATCGCGACCGCTCCTATAGTGGCCAAGGGCAAAACACCGCAGATCTCCACAGTTGGAACGAACCCGCTCGTCACAGTCGACAACAAGGGGAAGGTTCGCGAGTATTCCTTCCGTATATGCTTCACAGACCCGTATCAGGGTGCTCTTGCGGCAGACCTCGCTTATAACGATCTCGGCAAGAAAAATGCGGCCATTCTTTACAACGTAGGGTCCGACTACGCTCAGGGTCTGCGTGAATTCTTCATCAAGAACTATGAAAAACTCGGCGGCAAGATAGTGGCAGACGAAGGCTTCCGCGAGACGGACGTCGACTACCGCGCGCAGCTCACAAAGATCAAGAACGCAGGTGCAGACCTTCTCTTCCTCCCAGGAATGGGCAAGGATATGGCTCTTGCGATCAAACAGGCTCAGGAACTCGGTCTTAACGTGACGGTCGTAGGCGGAGAC
>JAEEYY010000178.1 GCA_016288355.1 Synergistes sp. | reverse complement strand
GCGCCTGCCGTGCTGGACCCCTGGCTCCGGCTCACGTCTATTGGACGGCAGGACCTTTTCCTCGCCGGACAGATCACAGGGGTGGAGGGCTACATGGAGAGCACGGCGATGGGCCTCGTGGCGGGCGTCAACGCCGCGTGTCTGCTTCAGGGCCGCCCCCTGCCCGCCTGGCCGGAGGCATCAGCTATCGGTTCCCTGCTGCATTATCTTCAGACAGCCGACCCAGCACACTTCCAGCCCATGAACATGAACCTGGGCATCTTCCCGCCGCTGGAGCATCGCATCAAGGACAAGCGCCAGCGCGCCGCCGCCTACCGCGAACGGGCGGCCGCGGCCATGAAGGAGTTCTGGGGCTGAAAAACGGAGCTGTCCCCCCCTCCCTATAGATGCCCTTTCGAAAAACAAAACTCTCCGCTTCGACAGGGCCACTTTTTTACATAATGAGGTGCCGTGAAACAAAGTTTGTTGTATAATTGTTTTTTAAAGCTTGGGAGCTTTTGCCTTCCTGGCATGGTAAACATAGTATTGGAGGTCTTAATCTTGAACATCACAGTCACGAAAAACCCCAATCCCGGCCATTTGCCGCCGTCGGACACGCTGGGTTTCGGGTCCATCTTCACAGACCACATGTTCGTGATGGACTACTCGGACAAGGAGAAGTGGCACAACCCGCGCATCGTCCCCTTCGCGCCCATCGCCCTGTCCCCGGCGGCCAGCGTCTTTCACTACGCGGCGGAGGTCTTTGAGGGGCTGAAGGCCTACCGATGGAAGGACGGCAGCGTCCACCTGTTCCGGCCCATGGAGAACGCGCTGAGGCTGAATTCCTCGTGTGAGCGCATGGCCCTGCCGCAGCTGGACCCGAAGGACACGGTTGAGGCTATCCGTGCCCTCGTCGAGGTGGACCAGGCTTGGGTGCCCTCTGACCCCGGCACATCGCTCTACATCCGGCCCTTCGTCTTCTCCACTGACCCGGAGCTGGCGCTTCACGGCATCCATCAGGCGATGTTCATCATCATCCTCTCGCCCGTGGGCAGCTACTTCAGCGAGGGCCTGAAGCCCGTGAAGATCATGCTGGAGACCGAGGACGTGCGCGCCGTCCGGGGCGGCACGGGTTACACCAAGTGCGGCGGCAACTACGCGGCCAGCAACCGGGCCGGCGACCGTGCGCTGGAGAAGGGGTATTCCCAGGTCCTGTGGCTGGATGGCGTGGAGCGCAAGTACATCGAGGAGGTCGGCGCGATGAACGTCATGTTCAAGATCGCCGGCAAGGTCGTTACCCCCGCGCTCACCGGTTCCATCCTGCCCGGCATCACGCGCAAGTCGATCATCGAGCTGATGAAGTCCTGGGGGACCCCCGTTGAGGAGCGCCTGCTGAGCGTCGATGAACTCATCGGCGGCGCGAAGGACGGCAAACTTGAGGAAGCGTGGGGAGTGGGCACGGCCGCCGTCATCTCTCCCATCGGCGCGCTGGCCTACGAGGGGAAGGAGTACACAGTCAACAATTTCAATATCGGAGCGACGTCGCAGAAGCTCTACGACGAGCTGACAGGAATACAGTGGGGCACGAAGCCCGATCCCTTCGGGTGGACGGTCCCAGTTACAGAAAAGAGGTCGTAAGTTATGGAAAAAGAGAGTACCAGAGAAAGTTTTGGCAGCCGGCTGGGTTTCATCTTCCTGTCGGCGGGATGCGCTATCGGCCTGGGGAACGTGTGGCGTTTTCCCTTCATCACAGGGCAGTACGGTGGCGCGGCTTTTGTGCTAATCTATATCCTGTTCCTGCTGTTCCTGGCGCTGCCCATCATGGTGATGGAGTTCGCCGTTGGGCGTGCGTCACAGAGGAGCGTGTCGCGGTCCTTCGCAGTCCTTTGCCCGGAGCACAAGCCCTGGCATCTGTGGGGCTACGCCAGCTGGGTCGGCAACTACATCCTGATGATGTTCTATACGGTCGTGACGGGCTGGATGCTGGCCTACACCTGGTACTCCGCGTCCGGACGGCTGGACGGGGTCTCGGCGGAACAGATCGGCGCCACGTTCGGCGGGCTGCTGGGCGATCCCGGCGAGCTGATCCTGTGGATGACCGTGGCGATCCTCATCGGGGTCCTGGTCTGCGGAGCGGGGCTTCAGAGGGGCGTTGAGCGCATCACCAAGGCCATGATGTGCGGTCTGCTGGCCATCATGATGGCGCTGGCCGTCCGGAGCGTGACGCTGCCGGGCGCGGAGAAGGGCCTTGAGTTCTACCTGAAGCCCGACTTCGGCAAACTCGTCTCCAGCGGCCTGGGGACCACCGTTTACGCTGCGCTGGGGCAGGCGTTCTTCACACTGAGCCTGGGTATCGGCTCCATGGCCATCTTCGGAAGCTACATTGGCCGCGATCACAGCCTGATGGGAGAGTCCCTCATCATCACGGGGCTGGACACCTTTGTGGCCCTCATGGCGGGGCTCATCATCTTCCCGGCCTGCTTCGCCTATGGCGTTGACCCGGGCGCGGGCCCTGGCCTCATCTTTGTCGCGCTGCCCAACATGTTCAACTTCATGCCCAGCGGACGGCTGTGGAGCACGCTGTTCTTCCTGTTCATGAGCTTTGCCGCGCTTTCCACCGTCATCGCCGTGTTTGAGAACATCATCGCCTGCTTCATGGACCGCTTCGGCTGGAGCCGCCAGAGCGCCACGATCGTCATGGCGGTGTCCATCTTTGTCCTTTCGCTGCCCTGCGCGCTGGGCTTCAACATCTGGGCTGGGTTCGAACCCCTTGGGAAAGGCACCTGTGTGCTGGACCTTGAGGACTTCATCCTCAGCAACAACCTGCTGCCCATCGGCGCGATCATCTACCTGCTGTTCTGCGTGACGCGCTACGGCTGGGGCTGGGACAACTTCATTAAGGAGGCCGATGCGGGCAAGGGCGTCAAGTTCCCGGCGGCCCTGCGCGGTTACTTCACCTATGTCCTGCCCGTCATCATGCTGATCGTCCTGGCCGTGGGGTATTGGCAGACGTTTGTGAAGTAGAGCTTTTTGGCTGGAAAATCGTTCATGGTATTTCAGGGCGCCGTAGAAACGGCGCCCTTTTGAATGGAATAGCTGCACACGATGGCCCATAACCTTGACAACGTCTGAAAAATCGGTAGAATGAGCCTTTAGAAGCGGAGGGGATCGAAAATATGTTGACGATTGACGCGCTCAAAGCTTTCGGCGCTAATGTGGACGAGGGCTTGGCAAGGTGCATGAACAACGAGGCTTTTTATCTGAAGCTGGTAAAGATGGCTATGGAGGATGGGTGTTTCGACAGGCTGGCCCAGGCGGCGGATAGCCAGAATAAGCAGGAGGCTTTCGCGGCGGCTCATGACCTTAAAGGCGTTCTGGGTAATCTGTCCCTTACCCCCCTTTATTCCCTGGTCTCGCAGATAACCGAGCTGCTGCGGGCTGGGGAGGATGCGGACTATCCAGCCCAGGTAGCTGCCATCATGGAGCAGCGAAACAAGCTTAAAGCTCTTTGCTGATGCGGCGTTCCTGGAAGGGGAAGACATACGCAGCCGGTAGGAAACCCCCTGTGGGGGCCGCTTTTCTGTGTGCGTTCCTGGCCGTTGTTTTATTTGCGTCCGCCGCTGCTGCCGCTCCCGTCCGGGTGGGATACTATGAGAATGAGGTGTTCCAGGAGGGGGCTCGGGAGGGCGCGGTCAAAACAGGCTATGGCTACGAGTATTACCGCAAGCTGTCGGAATACACCGGCTGGAGCTATGAGTATGTGTATGGCAGCTATGGGGAGCTTTACCAAAAGCTGCTGAGCGGAGAGATCGACCTCCTTGCGGGCCTGGCGTGGAGGGAGGAGCGCGTCGGGCTGATGGGCTACCCCGCGCTGGCCATGGGCTACGAATCCTATTATCTGGTCAAGCATGATGAGGACCTGGATATCACGACAGACCCAGCCACTTTCTCCGGGCGAAAAATCGGCGTTCTGGACAGCGCCATGGCCGGTATCCTGAAAACCTGGCTCCAGGAGAATCACATTGAGGCTGAGATAGTGGCCTTTCCCTCTAATGAGGAACTTTTTAGCGCCTTTGATACGCATGGCGTGGACATTTTTGTGGCGGAGAGCGACGGAGCTCACTGGAGACAACATGCTGAGGTGCTGTTTGCCTTCGGAACGTCAGATTACTATCTCTGTGTCAACAAGAACCGCCCCGACCTTCTTTCCGCTTTGAACGAAGCGCAGTCACTTTTGGCGGCGGAAGAACCGAACTATATCCCTTCCCTGCGCACAAAATATTACCCGGCAAGCGTCTCCGTGCGGGCGCTCTCCGCTTCGGAGCGGGCCTGGACCGACACTCACCATTCACTTCGCGTGGGCTATCTGGAGAATTACCTTCCGTACAGCAACACCAATAAGCAGGGCCATGTGACCGGCATCGTGAAGGACCTTATTCCCGCGATATTAGAGACCCTTGGTGTTGCGGATATCGCAGTCAGCTATGTTGGCTACAAAAGCTACGACGATATGGTTGCCGACATGAGCTCCGGCAAGATTGACGTCGCCTTCCCAGTGGGAGGCGGCCTGTATTATTCTGAAGAGAACGGTATCTATCAGACCGGGCCTATCGCCTCGTCATCCACTGAGCTCATCTATAAGGGCGAATACAGCGAGGACACCGCCGCCCGCTTTGCGGTCAACCAGAATAACCGTATGCAGTATTATTATGTGCGTACAAATTTCCCCAAAGCGGAGATTACGTTCTACCCTTCCATTGATGACTGCCTGAAGGCCGTGCTCTCCGGAGCGGCGAGCTGCACTACGCTCAACGGGCTCAGAAACGACATTCTGAAAAACAGGAAATACAGCAGCCTGTCCCTCACTCAGCTGAGCCGCAGGGATGACCGCTGCTTTGGTGTCAAGATCGGGAACGAAGGGCTTCTCAAACTGTTGAACCGTGGCATCGCCGCCGTGGGAAGCGATTACGCCCAAAATCTGGCCTACCGCTACATGGGCGGGCTGTATTTCTACGATGTCTGGGACCTGGTCAAGGAGCACATGATTCTGTCCGTCGCGGTGGTCCTTGCGGTCGCTGCGCTTGTGATCCTTCTTCTTGGCCGCGATGGGAGGGGAACAAGAAGGGAGGTCCGCGAAAAGGAAGCGGCCCGGCTGGAGCTGGAGGGGAAAAACCAGGAGCTGGCGGAAAACCGGGAGGCCCTCTCCAGAGCACTGGATGCGGCGGAGCGTGCCAATCGCGCCAAGACGATTTTCCGCAACAATCTGTCCCACGATATCCGCACGCCGATGAACGCGATCGTCGGCTTTACAGCGCTTGCCGAAGAGCATCTTGACGACAGGGAACAGGTGCGGGATTATCTTGGAAAAATTTCTGTGTCCAGCCGGCATCTACTCTCGCTTATCAACGACGTGCTGGATATGAGCCGCATTGAAAGCGGAAAAATGACGCTGGAGGAGTCGGAAACGTACCTTCCCGATATCGTCAGCGAGCTGAAGACGATCGTTCAGGCGAACATCGCCGCCAAGCAGCTTGATTTTTCCGTCGAAACCCGGGATTTGAAAAATGAGGACATTATCACGGACAAACTCAGGCTGAAGCAGGTGCTCCTGAACATCCTGTCAAACGCCGTCAAATTCACCCCCAAAGGTGGGGCCATCCACTTTCAGGTGAGTGAAAAGCCCTCCTCCGCCCCCGGCACGACGTGCCTTGAGTTCCTCGTCAGAGACAACGGCATTGGCATGAGCGAGGATTTTCAAAAGACGATCTTCGAGGCCTTTGTCCGTGAGAGGACCAGCACGGTCAGCGGGATCCAGGGGACCGGACTGGGAATGGCCATCACCAAAAATATCGTTGACATGATGGGGGGGACCATCCACTTCACCAGCCAGGAGGGGAAGGGCAGCGAGTTTATCGTCGATATCCCCTGCCGGCTCAGCGAGAAGCCCGCCCCCAGTGGCACGCCTGGACGGGAAGCAGCGGCGGCTGATTTTAAAGGGAAAAGGATACTCCTCGCCGAGGACAACGAGATGAACCAGATGATCGCCGTTGCGATCCTGGAGGGAGCGGGATTTGCTGTCGATATCGCTGGCGACGGTCTGGAAGCGGTTGAGAAGGTGAAAAATGCGCCCGCGGGGTATTATGACATTATCCTCATGGATATTCAAATGCCGCGCATGGATGGGTATTCCGCCGCAGCACAGATCCGAGCGATCGCCGATCCCGGGAAGGCCGGCGTCCCCATCATTGCCGTCACGGCAAACGCCTTTGAGGAAGACAGAAAGGCCGCCCTGGAAGCTGGTATGAACGGCCACCTGGCAAAGCCTTACGACATTGCCGAGATACTGCGCACTCTGAACGGCGTTTTAACAGTATAGGACAGCAGAAAGGAGACGGGGAAGATGCACATCCATCGAAACAACACGGTCATGGTCTCGCTGATTGGCGGCATTGCTGTGATATTCGTCTTTATCATCGGTATGCTCTGGGTGGGACGGAGCACCAGAGATGACACCATGAGCGCCGTGCGGTCCGTCAGCCTTTTGTACCTGGACGAGCTGGCGGGACGACGTGAGCAGGTCGTTGAGAGCAATCTGAAGAACCGGATAGAGGATATTCAGGTCGCCGTCAGTCTGATGACCGAGTCGGACCTCAGCAGCAGCGAGAATCTTCAGGCCTATCAGGCGCGGATGAAGCAGTTATACAGCCTTGAAAAGTTCGCGTTTGTTGACACCGAGGGCCTGATCTATACCTCTCAGGGAACGGAGACGAACATCGGCGATTATCATCTTGATTACAGAACGATTTCGGAGCCGGAGATTTCTATTCTGAACCTGCACAGTACGGACAAGAAGGTCATCATCGCCGTCCCGGTCAATCAACTCCCTTTTATGGGTAGGGTACTGATTGTCTGCTTCATGGAGATCGATATGGAGGAGATGTTGCAGGGCGTCTCCCTGCGCTCGAAGAACGGGGACACGACCTTCTGCAACATTTACACAAAGGACGGCATAT
>JAEEYY010000177.1 GCA_016288355.1 Synergistes sp. | reverse complement strand
CCAGGAAGGCGAAGAACCCTTCCTCCGGGAGGACCGGCGTGCCGGAGGGGTCCAGCACCAGCGGGGCGTTGTGGCAGAAGGGGCAGCGCCAGTTGCAGCGGGCCGTGAACACCGTGCAGGCGGTGTGCCCGGGGTAGTCCAAAAGCGTGAGCTTCTGCAGCCCGTGGATCTCCGTATGCCTCTCCCCCTTCCGCGCCCGACAGGCGCCGCAGAATACAATATCATGTAGCCTGTCAAATGACAATCTCAAAATGTGGTATTTTACTGCCATTTTCGCCCCGGCCGGAACGGCGTGAAAAAGCGGCGGGAAACGGCACCAAACCGCCTGTTTTCAAACACTTTCGCCGCCGCTTGCGCACCATCCCCCCGCCGCCCCGCGCGCCACGGAAAACGGAGTGCGCAAATCCTGCTGAAATTATTTGTAACTATCGCCTCGTTGCCATCCGTCCGGTGGACTGAGGTGAAAAAGTGACAGTGGGTGTATGCTGGCCGTATGGGTAGAAAGAGTGTATACTTGGAAATCCAAGTGTTCAGAACCTATATGATCGGAAACTGACCTCTGCCAGAAAATGAGCGCAGTCCACAAGTCAATATTCATATTATTCAGGTGGCCCCGGATCGTCCGGGGCCGCCTTTTTCCGTTCCGGGCGGGTCTTTTCTTTTGCCGCGGGGGGTGATATATTGTAGACTGGATAAGAACTGAGAGGAGCGGCGCTGATGGCAGAGAAAAAACGAAAGATCGTGGTGAAGGTGGGCACGTCCACCCTGACGCACGGCTCGGGGGCCATGAACCTGCGGAGCATGGAGCATTTGGTGCGGGTGCTCTCGGACCTGGCCGGCATGGGCTACGAGATCATCCTGGTGTCCTCCGGCGCGATCGCCGTGGGCACGGAGAAGATGGGCCTCGCCGAGCGACCGCGGGAGCTGCGGATGAAGCAGGCCATGGCCGCGGTGGGCCAGTGCCGGATGATGCACCTGTACGACAAGCTCTTTTCCGAGTATAACCGCAGCGTGGCACAGATCCTGCTCACCGGGGACGACGTGGACGAGCCCGACCGCGCCGCCCATCTGCGGGACACCTTCTCCGCCCTGCTGGAGATGGGCGTGATCCCGGTGGTGAACGAGAACGACTCCGTATCCGCCGCCGAGATCGAGTCCGGGAACCACAAGGTCCTGGGCGACAACGACACGCTCTCGGCCATCGTGGCCGTGCTGTGCGAGGCGGACCTGCTGGTGCTGCTGAGCGACATCGACGGCCTGTACGACAGCGACCCCCGGAAAAACGCTTCGGCAAAACTGCTGCCGGAGGTCCGGGAGCTGACGCCGGAGATCCTGGACATGGCCGGCGGCTCGGGCTCCTGGCGCGGGACCGGCGGCATGGCCACCAAGCTCTCCGCGGCGGCCATTGCCATGAAGAACGGCCTGGAAATGGTCATCACCAACGGGAGGCGGCCGGAGGACCTCTATGAGATCGTCCGCGGCGGCAGCGTCGGCACCCGCTTCCTCGCCGCAGGAAAGGAGTATGCGATATGACGGAACTTGAACGCCAGGGCGCGCAGGCGAAGGCCGCCGCCCGCGTCCTCGCCGTGACGGGGACGGAGCAGAAAAACCGGGCGCTGGAGGCCATCGCCTCCATCCTGGAGGAGCGCGCCGAGGAGTGGCTGGCCGCCAACCGGGAGGACACGGACGCGGCGAAAGCCGCCGGCATCTCCCCTGCCCTGCTCGACCGGCTCACCCTCACGCCGGCGCGGATCGCCGGCATCGCCGCCGCCGTGCGCGAGGCCGCCGTCCTGCCCGACCCGGTGGGCCAGGTCACCAAGGAGACCGTGCGCCCCAACGGCCTCAGCATCCGGCAGGTGCGCGTGCCGATGGGCGTGATCGCCATCATCTTCGAGGCGCGCCCCAACGTGACGGTGGACGCCGCCGTGCTCTGCCTGAAGGCGGGCAGCGCCTGCATCCTCCGCGGCGGCAAAGAGGCCATCCGCTCCAACCGCAAGGCGGTGGAGCTCATGCGCGAGGCCGTTGCCTCCGCCGGGCTGCCCGAAGACTGTGTTTCGCTCGTGCAGAGCACCGACCGCGAGACGGCCCGCGAGCTGATGCATCTGGAAAAATATGTGGACGTGCTGATCCCGCGCGGCGGGCCGGGCCTGATCCGCTCCGTTGCCCGTGAGTCGAGCGTGCCCGTCATCCGCACGGGCGAGGGCGTCTGCCACGTGTACGTCGACAAAGCCGCAGACCTCGCCATGGCCGCAAAGATCCTGTTCAACGCCAAGTGCTCGCGCCCCTCGGTGTGCAACGCCGCCGAGTGCGTGCTCGTGCACCGCGCCGTTGCGAAGGCCTTTTGGGAACAGGCGCTCCCGCTGCTGGACGAAAAGAACGTCGCCCTGCGCGCCGACGAAGAGGCGCTCGCCGTGCTCGGGGAGCGCGCCTCGGCCGCGGAAGAGGCGGACTGGGACACCGAATACGGGGATTACGTCCTGGCCGTGAAAACGGTCTCCGGCGTGGAGGAGGCGCTCGACTTCATCGCCCTCCACGGCACCGGGCACTCCGAGTGCATCGTCACGGAGGACCCCGCCGCCGCCCAAACTTTCCTCAACGGCGTGGACGCCGCGGCGGTCTACTGGAACGCCTCCACCCGCTTCACGGACGGCGGCGAGTTCGGGCTCGGCGCGGAGATCGGCATCTCCACGCAGAAGCTCCACGCCCGCGGCCCGATGGGGCTCGAGGAGATCACCAGTTGGAAATACGTGGTCCGCGGCAGCGGTCAGGTCCGCTGAGCCGCTTTTGAAAGGAGATACTCACCATGAGCATAGTGTATGGATTCATCGGCGCGGGCAACATGGGCTCCGCCCTGGCCAGGGCCGCCGCACGGAAGCTGCCGGGCAGCGCCATCCTCATCTCGAACCGCACGTGGGAAAAAGCCGAGGCGCTCGCGCAGGAGCTCGGCGCCTCCGCGGCGGAAACCGTCGAGATCGCCCGCAAGGCCGACGTGATCTTCCTGGGCGTGAAGCCGCAGATGCTCGCTGCGCTCTTTGAGGAGATCCGCCCGGTGCTCGCCGCGCGGGCGACGCCGTACCTGCTCGTGAGCATGGCGGCGGGCGTTCCCATCGACCGTGTGCGCGAGCTCGCCGGGGGGCCTGCCCGGGTGATCCGCATCATGCCCAACACCCCCTGCTCCATCGGCGAGGGCGTGATCCTGTTCGCCAGCGGCAGCGACGTCCCGAAGGAGGCCGAAGCGCATTTCCTGGAGACCATGGCCGGCGCCGGGCGCTTCGTGCCGCTGCCGGAATCGCTCTTTGACGCCGGGACGGCCGTTTCGGGCTGCGGCCCGGCGTACGCCGACCTCTTCCTGGAAGCCCTGGCGGACGGCGGCGTGCTCTGCGGTCTGCCGCGCGCGACTGCGCTGACGCTCGCGGCGGAGACGCTCGCTGGCGCAGCAAAGCTGATGCTCGCTACCGGCAGGCATCCCGGAGAGCTCAAAGACGCCGTCTGCTCCCCCGCCGGTTCCACCATCGAGGGCGTTCTCGCGCTGGAGCGCCGTGCCTTCCGCGCCGCCGTGACCGACGCGGTGATCGCCGCGCGGGACCGGACCATGGCCCTGAAAGGCTGAGAGGCGCGTCTATGCCGGAAGAAGCCTCTTCCCTTCCCGCAAAGCGCGGGGTCAGCGGGGCGGTGCTGAAGTGGATCGCCGTGGCGACGATGTTCATCGACCATGCGGCGGACGTCGGGTACCGGACCTGGTATCTGATGATCTGCCCCTACACCGAAAGCTCGTACCGGCTGTATACCGTCCTCCGTGGCGTGGGAAGGCTCGCCTTTCCCATCTACTGCTTTCTCCTGGTGGAGGGTTTCCTGCATACCCGCAGCGCGAAGAGGTACCTGCGGCGGCTGTTCTGCTTCGGGCTGATCTCCGAAGTCCCCTTCGACCGGGCCTTCACCGGCTTCTGGCTGGAGTTCCACCACCAGAACGTTTATTTCACGCTGGCGCTCGGGCTTCTGGCCATCATGCTCTGGGACGTCCTTACGCAGCATGACTTCCGCGCCTGCTCCTGGTGGCGGAAGCTGGCGGCGCCCCTGTGCGCTGCGGCTCTGGCCGTCGCCGCGGAATACGGGAACACCGACTACGGCTGGGTCGGCGTGGCGGTCATCGTGCTGATGTACCTGTTCCGGAAGCGGCCCTGGCTCCGCTTCCTCGGTTCCGGCGCCGCGCTGCTCGCGAGCAACGTGCTCGAAGCCGCCTCCTTCCCGGACTTCCTGCTCTTCCGGTTCTACAACGGCGAGCGCGGCCGTCAGCCGAAGTACTTCTTCTACGTTTTCTATCCCGTGCATCTGGCCCTGTTGGCCTTCGCGCGGTTCCTGTTCCTGGGCTACTGAAACAGAGCATAAAAAGGACCGGAGCCTCCGCCGATGCGGAGGCTCCGGTCCTTTTGCTGTCCGGTTTCTTAAAGGAGGCCCTCTTCGTCCAGGATCTCCACCACCCATTGGGCGGACTTCCCGCACACGGCCGGGCAGCCCGCTGCGTCGTGCCCGCCGGCGGCGAGAAACGCGTCCCGCTCGCCGCTGACGATGTCGAAGTGCCGGCCGAAGAGCTTCGTATGAATAGTGCGGCAGTCGGCTCCGTCCGTCCCGTATTCCGCCTCGAACCTCTCCACCAGTTTCCTGGCGAGCCGGAACGTTTTGAAGCGGATGCCGGCGGCGTCCTCAAGATCTTCGATGCCGCGGCCGACGAAGGCGCTGAGCGCCAGGATCCCGCCGGTGAGCGCGCCGCAGGCGTATCCCGCGCCGCCCAGGCCCGCGCCGAGGCCTGTGGTGAGGCGGAAGGCATTGTCGCTGATCTTCTCCCCGCCGACCGTGTTCTTCACCGCGATCAGCACGCACTGGGCGCAGCAGCCGTATTTCATCTCGAAGGAATGCGCGATGTCGTATGCCTTTTGTTTGATCTCTTCAACGGTTTCCATGTCACTCACCTCGAACGCGGCGGACCGTTTCGGATGCCCGGGCAGTCAGTTCCGTGATCCTGTCGAATCTGCCTTCGTTGATGTCTTCTCTGCGGCAGATCCAGCTGCCTCCCACGGCCGCGATGCATGGCGTGCGGAGATAGTCTTCCAGATTCTCCTGCCGCACACCGCCGGTCGGCACAAATTTCAGGCCGGGAAACGGCTCGCTCAGTGCACGGATCGCCGAAAGGCCCCCAAAGGCGCCGGCGGGAAAGAACTTGACCGTGTCCAGGCCGCAGTCCATCGCCGCCATGATCTCCGTCGGCGTCACACACCCGGGCAGAGCCGGAATGCCTTGTTCCCGGCAGGACAGCACAAGTGGTTCACTGAAGCCGGCGGAGACGATGAACGCTGCGCCGCACCCAATGGCCGTACGGCACTGTTCCGCCGTGCGGACGGAGCCGGCGCCCACGCACATTTCGGGAACATGTTCCGCCACCTCCCGGATCGCGGCGGCTGCCGCTTCCGTCCGGAAGGTGATCTCCATTACGTCGATGCCGCCCGCGAGCAGAGCTTTGGCCGTGGGCACGGCCTGCTCCGCGCTGTCGAGCACTATGACCGGAACAACGCCCGCTTTTTTGATCCTATCCATGATCTGCATGGCTCTGCCCCCTCGATCGTCTTTTAATACAGATCCCGCATCGAAACGTGGTCCATGTCGTCAAAGACCTGGTTCTCTCCGCACATTCCCCACACGAAGGAATAGCAATGCGTGCCGCTGCCGGCGTGGATGGACCAGCTGGGAGATATGACCGCCTCTTCATTTCGAAGGATCAGATGCCGGGTCTCATCGGGTTCTCCCATATAGTGCACAAGGATATCGTCCGGAGCAAGCCCGAAATACATGTAAACTTCCATTCGTCTGTCGTGGGTGTGACAGGGCATGGAGTTCCATACGCTGCCGTCGTTGAGTGAGGTGATCCCCATGCAAAGCTGGCAGCTCTCCACCTGGCCGGGTACGATGTATTTGCGGATCGTCCGGCTGTTGGAGGAGGACAGTGTCCCCAGCGGGACGATGTTCTCCGGCCGGATCACCACAGTATCCTTGCCGGCTTCGCCGGCAGGGCGAATGAGAACGGTCGGGCATCTGCGGTGCGCCGGGGCGGAATTCAGATAGAATTTCGCCGGTTCCTTCGGATCCACGCTGTTGAAGACGATCTTCTCCGTCCCCATCCCGATGTACATGCCGTCCCTGTGTTCCAGAACGAACTTCTTCCCGTCCGTCTCTATGGTCCCGGTGCCGCCGATGTTGATCACACCGAGTTCCCTGCGCTGGCAGAAATAATCCGAGCCCAGTTCTTTCCCGCCCGGGAGGGCGACCGGCGCCGTCGGCGCCACGCCGCCCACGATGATGCGGTCCTCGTGGCTGTACACGAGGCGCAGCTCATTGCTGAACAGGTCTCCGATGCGGAACGTCTCTCTCAGCCGTTTCGTGTCATATGAAGGGAGATCCCTCGGAGACACCGCCATTCTGATTTCCATTTTCTCTTCTCCGTCCTCAGCGCGCCAGCCAGCCGCCGTCGACCGGGATGGTCACGCCGTTGATATAGTCGGATGCCTCGCTCGCGAGGAACACGGCCGGGCCTTTGAAATCCTCCGGCTCCGCCCAGCGGTGGAGCGGGATCCTGCCGAGGATCTCTTTGGAGCGGACCGGGTCATCGCGGAGAGCTTTCGTCATCTTGGTCGCAACATAGCCGGGAGCGAGCGCGTTCACGCAGATGCCAAGCTCTCCCCATTCGTTGGAAAGCTCCATCGTCAGCGTCCGCACACCGCCCTTTGAGGCGGCATAGGCAGGGATCAGGATCCCGCCTTGATAGGACATCATGGAGGCGATATTGATGATCTTGCCGCGAATACCGCGGTCTACCATGGAATTGGCGACCGCCTGGCTCAAGAAGAACAGCGACTTGATGTTCAGATCCACCACCCGGTCCCAATCGGCTTCCGCGTACTTCAGTGCAGGCGTGCGGAAGATCGTGCCGGCGCAGTTGGCCAGGATATCGATCTTTCCGAAGCGCCCGAGGGCTTTCTCCATGATCCCGGGGATCACGGAAATGTCGGACAAGTCGCACTGGATGGAGAGGAACTCTCTGCCAAGGGCTTCCACCGCTTCTTTCGTCGCGGTGATATCGGAACGATGCAAAGCAACGATATCCGCGCCGGCTTCCGCAAGGCCAAGTGCGATCCCCTGGCCGATCCCGTCGTTGGATCCGGAGACCATGGCAACTTTGCCGGTCAGGTCGAATTTCTCTTTGATCATAGAAGTCTCCTTATTCCCCGCCGATGCGGATCAGGACTTTTCCGTTGCAGCGGCCGGATTCCTGCAGTGCGAGACCCTCGCCAACTTCTTCCAGCGGCAGGATCTTTGCCACAAGTTTCTCCATGGGAAGTCCCTCGGTCTTATACAGATCCCACACCATTTCGGCGGCGCGGGCAAACTCGTCCTTCGGGCAGCAGCGTGTCCCCAGCAGATGGATCTCTTTCAGTATGAACAGATTCGGCTGGATCGCCCTGGGCTGGGACGGGATGGCCACGGGTACGATGGTGCCGCATTCCCGGCAGACTTTGATCATAGTGTCATACCCGGCCTGGGATCCGGTCACTTCCAGGACCACGTCAAAGCCAACGCCTCCCGTGATCTCCCGGGCAGCGTCAAAAACGTCATGCTCCGTGGGATCAAGTGTGTCCAGTCCGAATTCTTCCGCCAGCGCGAGCCGCTCTTTTTTGATCTCGGATACGGTCACTTTTCCGCCGAAATAGCGGGCAGTGAGAGCGCTGAGCAGGCCTATGGGCCCCGCTCCGATAACAAGGACTTTGTCTCCGGCCTTCACGCCGGCCCTGGCGCAGGCATGGAATGCCACGGAGAACGGCTCCGTCAGCGCTGCGACCGTGTTGGGAAGCTCTTCCCGCACGGGGATGATGCAGTCTGCGGGGGCTTTGCAGTACTCGGCAAACCCGCCGTCGATATGCAGCCCCATGACCTTCAGGGAACTGCAGGCGCTGGTATGCCCGGTAAGGCAGGCGGGGCAGTTCCCGCAGCTGCGCAGAAGGAACACACACACCTTGTCACCCACCTTGTAGGGGACCGGGGCGTCGGTGTTGATCTTTTTCACGCGGCCGAGGATCTCATGGCAGAGGATACGCGGCGCCGTGGCCGTGGGATGCCGGTGATGGAACACCGTCACGTCCGAGCCGCAGACTCCGCCGTAAAGGACCTCAACGAGTACCTCTCCGTCCGCAAGCTCCGGCATCGGGAGGTCCAGGATCTCCAGTTTCTCCCAATCGCTGAGAACACACGCTTTCATTTCCGTACCTCTCAGATGGTGCCGATCTTCGAATATGTATCCTGCAGGCTGTTGCCGGAGGTCAGAAGATCGCGCACTTTATTTTCGCTCGTTTCCGTTTCGACAGCGGCCTCGATCACCTGATCAAGCAGTTCGCCGGGGATGAAAACGACGCCGTCGATATCGCCGAAGACATAGTCGCCGGGGTTGATGGTCACGTTGTCGATCTTGATGGGGACCTGGCACTCGTTGACTTCCGCGCGTCCCTTGGAGGTGTTGGGCATGCGGCCGCGGTAGATCAGAGGGAAGTTCATATTTCTGACGGCCTTCAGGTCTCTGCACATGCCGTCCAGGATAGCCCCGCGTCCGCCCTTGACGGTGATGGCGGTCGCCATCAGTTCGCCGAGGATGGCACAGGTGTAGTTGCCGCGTGTGGTCAGCACCATGACCTCGCCTTCGCACATCTGGTCGATGACCCGGCACTGAGCGGTCAGGGGGTCTTCCGGCATGGAGTACACTTCCGTGGCGATGCAGGTGAACACTTTACCGAAAACGACGGTATCAAAGGTGATCGGCATAAGGTCCGGTCCAAGATACTGGTTGTGATAGCCCATCTTGTCCAGCACATCGCAGATCAGACCCGTATAGAGCATATCTTTCAGCTCGTCCATAGAATACTTGGCCATTATTACACTCCTTTCAGCATCAGCTGAGTTTTTATGAACGCGGTCAAGGCGGTTGGCTCCGCCTTGACCGCACTTCGGTATAGATCAGGATCAGTAAGCGACGTTCTGGATGCGGAGGATGTTCTCCTCGCCGAAGTTGGCCTTGTAGGTATCCCACAGGGGCTGGCAGGCCTCGTTGAAGGCAGCCTTGTCAACGTCGTTGAAGGAAACGCCTTCCTCCAGCAGCTTGGCCTCGGTCTCGGCCTCCTGATCCAGCCAGAACTGGATCTCGTTGGCGACGCAGCGCTCCATGGCTTCCGTCATGACCTGCTGCTGAGAAGCGCTCATGGAATCCCACACGCTCTGGCTCATGAGCAGGAAGTCGGGGTTGATGAGATGCTCGGTGCGGGAGAAGTACTGGGAGACCTCGTACAGGGACAGGGACTGCAGCGTGATGACGCTGTTCTCCCAGCCGTCGATGACGCCCTGCTGCAGAGCGGAGTAAACTTCGCTCTGGGCCATCGGGGTGCCGATGCCGCCCATGGCGTTGATCATGGCGACCATCGTATCAGAGGACTGCACGCGGATCTTCAGACCGTTCAGGTCTTCCGGCTTCACGACCGGGCCCACGTCGGTGATGATGCTGCGGGAACCGCCGTAGATCCAGCCAAGGTAGTGGAATCCGGCCTCTTCGACCTTCTCCTTGACCCACTCGCCGACTTCGCCGGCCATGGCGGCGCGGATGTGCTCGCCGCTGTCAAAGATGTAGGGCAGGTTGAACACGTCAAACTCGGGGATGACCGTGGCCACCGGACCGGAGTTGCAGTGCTGCATGCCCATCGTGCCAAGCTTCAGGCCGGCAAGGCCGTCCGCCTGGTCGCCGAGGGCGCCGTTCGGGTAAACATTGATGGTGATCTTGCCGTTGGTGCCGGCGCTGACTTCCTCAGCGAAGATCTTGTAGGCCTGGATCGCGGGGTGGGTATCGCCTACGGGGGAAGACAGGTTGATGCTCAGGGTGGGGCCGTCGTCTTCCGCAGCGGGTTCCGCGGCGGGAGCGGCGGGGGCTGCAGCGGCGGAGCCGGAATCGGCGGGGGCCGCGGGGGCGGCGGCGGGGGCTGCGGCCTGCCCGCAGGCAGACAGGGCCAGCGCCAGAACCAGTGCGAGCGCGAGAACGATGCTCAGTTTCTTCTTCATGGATCTTCTCCTCCACAAAAAATTTTTTTCTATTTCAACGGCAGCTGCCGTTTGAAACCGTCAGAACAAGAGTCTGGGCAGGAACTCCGACAGGAAGGGGATGAACGTCACCAGAAGCAGGATCATGATCATGCCCAGAAGGTATGTGGCATAGGTCCTGATGATCGTTGCGATCTTCGCCTTGGAGATGCCCATGGAAACATACAGCGCCACGCCGACGGGCGGGGTGCACTGTCCGATCGCCATGTTGACGATCGTCATGATGCCGAAGTGTATCGGGGAGATACCCAGGGAGGTGGCGATGGGGTACATGATGGGGACCACCACCAGGATGATGGGGGCAATGTCCATGATCATGCCGAGCACAAGAAACACAAGGTTGATCAGAAGCATGATCACGATCTTGCTGTTGGAAACGGAAACGATGGTGTTGGCGATCAGAGACGGGATGCCTTCCGCAGACAGGATCCATCCGAACGCGGAAGCCGTAGCGATGCAGAGCACCACCACGCCCGTGGTGATGGAAGACTTCCACAGGATCTCATACACCTTCTTGAGCGTCAGTTCCTTATAGATGAACATGCCGACGATCAGCGTGTATACCGCGGCGATCGCCGCAGACTCTGTGGCCGTGAAGACGCCCGACATGATGCCGCCCAGAATGATCACAATGGTCAGCAGTGCCCAGAAGGCGTCCTTCGTGGCGATCAGGACCTCCTTGAAGGTCTTCCTGCGGTAAGTGGGAAGGCAGCGGGCTTTGGCGTAGAAGCCGCTGACGATCATCAGCGCGAGGCCCACGAGGATCCCCGGGATGACGCCGCCGAGGAACAGCTGTCCGATAGAAATGCTGCAGGTCACTCCGAGCAGTACCATGGGGATCGATGGCGGGATGATGATACCGATGGCGCCGCCCGTCGCCACCACGGAAGTGGCCATATCTTTGCCGTACCCGTCTTTCTCCATTGCGGGGATCAGGATGGAACCGATCGCCGCCGTGTCGGCGGCAGCGGAGCCGGAGATGCCGGCAAAGATCATGGAGGCCAGAACGCTGGTCATGGCGAGTCCGCCGCGGATGTGTCCGATCAGCGAAGAGGCAAAATTGACGATCCTCTGGGAGATGCCGCCGCCCTCCATGAAGCCGCCCGCCAGGATGAAGAACGGGACCGCCAGCAGGGAGAACTGTTCACAGGAAACGTACATCCTCTGCGGGACAGCCACCACGTTGATGGTGCTGCAGGTGATCATGGCGATGATGGAGGATACCATGATGCTGACCGAAACCGGGACCTTCAGAAGCAGAAGGACCACGAAGGTCACCATCAGGACAAGGATGATGGAAGAGTTCATGCCGCTTCCTCCTTTTTCCTGTCGAACATCAGGATCAGGTTGCAGAGCGAGTGGATGGCGATCAGGCAGAAGCTCACAGGAATGCACATATACGGCATGACCATGGATGCCTTCATGGACGGCATGCGGATCATCTTCTGGGCGATCGCCAGGCCGTAGCCCTTATAGACCAGGAACACGGAAACGCTCAGCAGGAGCAGGTAGATGAAGCCCTCGATGATCCTCTGCACTTTTTCCGGCAGGAGATCCACCAGAGCGTCGATGCAGAAGTGCTCCATGGTATTCATGCCAAGTGCCGCACCGATGAAAGAAGACCATACGAACAGATACGTCAGCAGTCCCTCCGACCACGGCAGCGGCGACTTGAACACGAAGCGGAGCAGGACCTGCAGGAACGCCAGGATCATCATAACGATGAGCATGACAGCCAGGACGACTTTTTCCACCTTCACTACCCCACCGTTGATTTTTCGGACAATGTCCATAAAACGCCCCTCTTCCGTCAATAATATATAGATGCGCGCTTATGTATTGTTTTTATTCGGCGTGCGCTTTGTGTTCGGGCTCCTGCGGCAGGTCCGGTCACGCATAGCTGCGGATCTTCTCCCCCGCCATGAACCGCGCAAGTTCTTCGCGGTCGGGGAGACCGTCGTTGTCTCCCGGGCTCATCAGCTGGATCGCTCCGATCGCGCAGCCGCGGCGTACCGCCTCCCGCAGCGGCAGGTCTTCCAGCAGGCCGGTCAGGACGCCCGCGGCAAAGCCGTCGCCGGCACCTACTGTGTCAACGATGGTCTCCACATGAAATCCTGGCACATAGCCTTTTTCTTTCGCCGTGGCGTAATAAGCTCCGTCCGCCCCGAGCTTGATCACGATGCAGCCGGTCCCCAGAGCGAGAAAATGCTCAGCCGCCGCTTCCGGGTCCGTTATCCCGGTGATGGCGCGTACTTCTTTGATCCCCGGGAGGAAAATGTCCGCCCGTGCGGCCAGACTGCACATGACGTCTGCCATCTCCCTCGGATCGGGCCAGAGCTGTACGCGGATGTTCGGGTCGAAGGAGAACATCAGTCCCTCTTCCTTTGCCCGGGTGACCGCCGTTTCCACCGCGGCACGCGCCGAGGCGGACAGGGCCGGCGTGATCCCGGTCACATGGAGCAGCCCGGAGCGGGAAAAATCCAGCTTCCGGATATCCTCGGGGCTGAGCGTCGAAGCGGCGCTTCCCCGCCGGAAGTAAAAGATGTCCGGATCTCCGTCCAGGACCATGGACTTGAACATGAACCCCGTGGGATGCGTGTCCGAGAAAGTGATCTGGTTGGTGGATATCCCCAGGGAATCCATCCGGTCGACGATCCTCTGCCCGAAGGGATCCCTGCCGAGCTTTGTGACGTAGGACACGGGATGCTCCAGTCGGCTCATTCCGACCGCCACGTTGAACTCCGCCCCGCAGGTGGTGAGATCGAACCGGTCTACCGTGGACAGCGCTCCCGGCGCCGTAGCTATGAACAGCCCCATCGGCTCCCCGATCAGCAAGGTATTCCTGCTTTTCATATCCTCTTCCTCTTCTCTTTCCGGTTTCTGTTCCTCAAAGCCTGCTCGTGGATTCTCTGATCAGCAGTTCACAGGGAAGCTTGATCTCCCGGGATTCGACGGGCCGGTTCTCGATCAGCTCCATCAGCAGTTCCGCACTCTGCCTTCCCATTTCTTTCGCAGGAAGCGAGAAGGTCGTGATCGACGGTTCCACCAGGAGCGGCCAGCCCATTTCCGGCTGCCAGTTCCAGTCTTCCGGCCCGCAAACGCCGATCTCTTCCGGGATCTTCAGCCCTACCTGCCGGACAGCCTTGTACATACGCAGCGTTGTAACGGTGTTCACTCCGATCACCGCGGGGATCTCTCCCGGCTGGAGCGTTGCCAGCATCGCCTCCATCTGATGGAGCGCGGAAGCTTCATCCCGGCTGTCGATCCGGTAAACGTCTCCGGACGGATCGTATCCGTAGAGTTCCTGCACTGCGGCAATGAAGGCGTTGCGGCGGCGAAAACGGGAGGAGTTGTTCTCCCATGGCTGGGAAAACAGGACCGGCCTCGTATATCCCTGCTCCTTCAAATGGGCTATGAGCGTCCGAAAGATCGGCTTGGCTTCAAAGGTGACGATATTGAAGTTGTAGTTTCGAACATAGCGGTCGCACAGGACAATGGGCACTTCCCGGCATGCGACGCCGATCAACGCGTTGTTTTCATAGGACGTCGTATTGACAATAAGCCCCGCCACATCCTTGGAGAGGAAGAGCTCGATCGTGCGCTGTTCTTTCTGCAGATCTTTGCCGCAGTCTGCGAACAGAGGCATGAATCCCCCCCTCGTGAGGCTGTCCCCGATCGTCTCCAGGATGGCGGAGGAGAACGGCGATGTGATGTCCGCGACCAGCACGCCCACAAGATTGGTCTTTTTCGTCTTCAGGCTTCGGGCGATCTCGCTCGGCTGGTAGTGGGAGACTTCGATGACCGCTTTCAGGCGCTCCCTGGTGGAATCGCTCATCAGGTCCGTTCTGCCGTTGATATAGCGTGAGACCGTGGTCCGGGACACGCCGGCAGCCGCAGCGATATCGGAGATCGTCAGCCGACCGTTTCCGGAACTCATGTCTCATCCCACCCCTCTGAAAAGTTATGAAATCGATTCCATTTTCCCTGAAAAAGAAGGAGGCGATCACATTGCCGCAAATTCTGCCTGTTTTCGCCTCTTTGACGCTTGAATATTATCATGCTTCGCCCCTGGAATCCAGTATTTTTTTATTTTTGGCGGTTATACCATAAACGCTCTCATAGTTTCGTGCACATTTTATAAACCGATTTCATAAGACAGAACAAAATATCCCGCGCACGTTCCTCCATTACGAGGAGCATGCGCGGGCCATAACGCAGTTTGTTGAGTTCTGCAGATCAGACCAGGTCTCCGATATAGACTTTCCCTACCGCCTTACGCACACGCTGCGGCCCGTGCAGGCCGAGGCCCGGAGCGTGGGCGTCGTTCGGATACAGCACCACGTAGCCGCCCGGCGTGAGATGCACGATCTGGGCCTTGTTGATCGGTTTCCAAAAGGCGATGTCCTTTTCTCCATCATAAGGGACTTCTTCCTCAAACCTGCCCACGTCGGCAGCGAACAGGTCTTCTTCGCCGGAGACGATGAGCTGGATATCGATATATTTTTCATGGGTCTCGAAGCGGGCGTCTTCTCTCGGGTGCGTCTCGTATTCCTGTACCATGAAAAAGAATGTCTCTGAGATTTCGTGCTTCCCCGGCGCCGCAGCCGCAAGATCTGTTGCCTGCAGGACCGCGAGCGCGTCGTTAATGCGCTGCTCCATTATTATCATTTTATCCATGGGATGCCTCCCTTTATTCACTCGTCCAGCTTCAGCACGGCGAGGAACGCCTCCGTGGGAATGGACACGGTGCCGAGCTGGCGCATCTTCTTCTTGCCTTCCTTCTGCTTTTCCAGCAGCTTCT
>JAEEYY010000015.1 GCA_016288355.1 Synergistes sp. | reverse complement strand
CGGTATTCTGTGAGGAATCTTACGGACCGCCGGCGCGGCTGCCCGGGGGATTTGAAGACAGCGTGGCCTGTCTGGCGTCGATTGAAAAGGTGCGCAGTTTGCAGAAAAAATATGATGCCAAGGTCTTTTTCGGCCATGATTCGGACAATTTCCCGAAGTACAGACATGCGCCGGAATATTACGAATAAGCGGTTAGCAAGGAGAACATCACGATGCAAGAAAAGATCAGACAGCTATTGAAAGATTTCGTTGCAATTCCCAGCATAAGCTGCACAAGGGAAGAAATCAAAGCAGCTGAATTTGTACAGGACTATTTTGCAGACTTACCATATTTCCGGGAACACCCGGAGCATTTCGGCCTTTATAATATCCCGGACGATCCTTACGATCGCAAAGTGCCATATGCGTTCTTGAAAGGAAACAGCGATAATACTGTAGTCCTGATGGGACATTTTGATGTGGTCAGTGTGGAAGATTACGGAGAAGCGATCCCCTTAGCTTTTTCCATGGGCAAGGAATTGGAAGACGCGCTTTCTAAAAAGATCATGCCGCCGGAAGCCAGAAAGGATATGGAAAGCGGTGAATTCGAATGGGGCCGCGGCGTAATGGACATGAAGGCCGGCGTGGTAGTGTTCATGGCTCTGATAGAAGATTACGCCAAGCAGGCACAGGCAGGTACACTGCCGGGCAATATTATTTTCCTTGGCGTCCCCGATGAAGAGAGTTATTCTGCAGGGATGCGGGCCGGCGTAACGGTATTGAGCGAATTTAAGGATCGCTATGGTCTGAGATTGAATCTGATGATCGATGGCGAACCTTGCCCTGAGGCAAAGGATGGAGAAATGATCCTGACGATCGGCAGTATCGGAAAGATCCTCCCGGTCGTGATGGTCCAGGGCGTTACTGCACACTCCGGAAACAGATTTAATGGGATCACTCCGTTAAGCATACTCACCCGTATGGAACAGAAAACGGATGAATCGCTCATCTTTATGAACAGTTATAAAGGTGATGCTTCCATGCCACCTTCCTGGCTGAATCTAAGGGATATGAAGCGGGGATACGACGTTTCCATTCCATTCCGTGCATATGGGTATCTGACAGTGCTTTCTTTCACCGATACGCCAGACCAAATCATGGCTGAGCTGAAGCGGATCGCGAATGAAAGTTTCGAAGAGGCTGTTGATGCATTGGACCGTATGTATCAGCAGTTCAAGAAGGCAAACGTATACCAGCTTAAGGATAAAATGTATTATGAGCCGCTGGTTCTTTCCATTGACGAGTTGGTAGAGAAACTGAAAGGAGAAAAGGGCGCGGAATTTGATGCCTTTTATGAGCGTGCAAGGTCTAAAGCGGAGTCAAAAGTCCTTTCCTGTGAACTGAATTATCCGGATGCTACCGTGACGCTTATGGAAGATCTGCTGAATTATGCGGATATAAAGCAGCCATTAGTTCTGATCGGATTTGCCCCGCCGTATTATCCTGCGATCAACAGTGACTTGATGCCGGGTCATGAGGGCTGTGGCGAAAAATTGTTTGAAGAAATAGCCGGTTTTATGAAGGACCAGTTCGGCCGTGGCCTTGCAATGCAGTACTATTCTCCGGGTGTTTCCGACATGAGCTACAGCGGTCTGGATCATGAATTCGACACCGGCGCATATTCGAAGAACACTCCGATCTGGGGTAAAACGTACAGTATCGATTTTAAGAGTCTCGCCAATCTGAATATGCCTTGCATCATCCTCGGTCCCATTGGTAAAGATGCACATCAGTGGACGGAAAGACTTCTGAAGAAAAGCGTGTATGAAGAGGCGCCGGCGGTTAATAAGTTTATAATCGATAAATATATGGCGGAGAGTCTTTAGTTAAAGAAAACGTGCGGATACTGGGAAACATATTATGGATCATATTCGGGGGACTGATCAGCGCTTTAGGCTGGATCATTGCCGGCTGTTTATGGTGTATCACCATTTTAGGGATACCTATAGGTTTGCAGTGTTTCAAACTTTCTTCGATCTCATTAAACCCGTTTGGAAAAGAGATCAGATATGAAGGATGTGTTGTCTCTTTTCTGGTAAATATTCTTTGGTTCCTTTTTTCAGGGTTCGAGCTTGCTCTCGGCAATTTCCTGATCGGCTGCATTCTGTGCGTTACTATTATAGGCATACCCTGGGGAAAACAGTTTTTTAAGATTGCAAAACTTGCGCTTGCTCCGTTCGGAGCTGTCGTTGCGCGAACACATGTGCTTTGATACCACTGTGAAGGAGGTTCCATATGCCTTACGGTCTACAGATCCAGGAGTACCTGCAGCATCATCATCAAGAGATGCTCTCCATGCTGGAAAACCTGGTCAACAGAAATACAAGTTCGGAATTTAAACCCGGTGTGGATGAGGCCGGTTTCTATCTCAAAAATAAGTTCGAAGAAATCGGCTTTGACGTCGAAGTTCTTGAACGGGATAACGTCGGAAACAGTGTGGTTGCACGTAAAGCAGGCACCGGTAACGGCAAGGCGCTGCTGATCTGTCACATCGATTCGGTCTTCCCGGAAGGCACAGACTATATCAAGCCGTTTACGATCAAGGGCAATCTCGCGACAGGGAATGGTGTGCTCGACATGAAGGCCTGTATCGTCGGCTGTTATTACGCATTGAAGGCATTGGATGATCTGCAGATTCTCCGGCCCGATGTTGCCGTATTTCTGAGCGGTGACGAAGAAAAGGGCAGCGAAGCTGTACGGAAGAACATCGAAGACGAAGGTCGTCTCTGTGACTGGACACTGGTGACGGAAGGATCACGGCCTGGGATGGCAGTAGTGACACAGCGAAAGGGGAATGCTTATCTGCACGTGACTGCCAAAGGCAGAGCTGCGCACGCCGGCAATGAGCCGACAGTTGGGAAAAATGCTATCATCGATCTGGCACAGAAAGCAGTACGACTGAATGCCCTGAATGATTATGAAAAAGGTACGACAGTGTCGGTCACTACGTTTTCCGGCGGCGAGAACCGCATCGTGATCCCGGATCATGCGGAGATGTATGTGGATATCCGCTTCTACACCATTGCGGAGTGGGAGAAGGTTGAAAAGGCTATCCGCAGTATTTTAGCGAAGGTTAACGAGGGGATCTCTGTTGAATATGAGTTAATCCTTAACAGGCCGCCGCTTTCGCTTGTTCCAGGATCGGATGAGCTGATCGATACGGTCAAGGCTGCCAGTGCAGAGCTTGGAATCCCTTACTCCGATGTACAGCCCGGTGGTGTGAGCGATGGCAACTTCGTATCAGCGCTCGGCGTGCCGACGATCGACGGCATGGGACCTTCCGGCGGCATGATGTGTTCCCCGGAGGAATATCTGGAAATCGATACAATGGTGCCCTGCGCGGCAAGGCTTGCGTTGACATTGGCATTATTAGGCCAAAGGAGAGTGTAGATTAAAGGAGAATATTATGACAAACAAGAATGTAGACACTCCGGACATTAGAAACAACACTATTACGCTATCAAATGAGGAACTGCGGAGAATGATAAGTTCCTATTACGATGACTGGTCCGAGGAGGGTCAAAAAAGATTCCTTGCTGACCTGCAATCCCAAACCTCGGACGACGGGGAAATTCCGTTCTGAAGTGTCTCTGTCCTAGATAACGCTTTTTGCCCTATAACTCCATAATAAAAAGGCTTGAAACTTCAAGGGTTTCAAGCCTTTTTTATTATTCGGCAGATTACCGGACAGCCTTTTCGGGCCTGCTGCTTGTCCAACAAAAAAGGACACCAGAGGTCTGACTATGCATTCTTAACGAAACACGATTGGCTCATCAATGTAATACTGTTCCATTGCCGCTCGATATTGTGCCATGACAGCATCATTTTCGTGAATCGGAGGCATACAGTTCTTTGGTAATAATGGAACATAACGAACGCCGTTTACATCGGCTATATGGGTTTCTTTCGCTTTTTCAAGAAGTATCTTATGCTGCTTGCTATTTTATAATTCCTTATGTTACGAGTGCCTTTTTCGTTATTACATTTTCGCCGACTCAAGATCCATCCAGCACATGCCTTCGTCCCGGATCATTTCGTTTACTTCTCTACGGGCCAGACGCGGCCGCCAGCAATATTTGTTTACGAGTTTATGGAACATCTCGTCCTGCATGCGGTACATGCGCAGCAGGTCGGTTCCT
>JAEEYY010000176.1 GCA_016288355.1 Synergistes sp. | reverse complement strand
TTGTAAAAGAACCGTAGGAGACGGGGTTGTCAGTGTCAAGGAGCGGGTAGAGCGCGGTGCGTTCTCCCACAAACTTCTTAACGGTATCGTCGGGAAGCAGCTCGAGAGGCTCATAGCAGTGGCTGGTTATAAAGCCGTCCATGCATACAAAGACCGGCGTGAGTACGCGTTTGTCTTCGGCAAGGCGCACGGAAAGCAGAACTGTGTCATAGACCTCCTGCGCGTCTTCACAGTATATCTGTATCCAGCCTGAGTCGCGTTCCGGCATGCTGTCCGAGTGGTCGCAGTGTATATTGACCGGCGCTCCGAGGGAGCGGTTGACGAGACCGAAGACTATCGGGGCGCGGAAAGAAGCCGCTATCGGAAAGATCTCATGCATCAGAGCAACGCCGTTTGCGGAGGAAGCGGTCATAACGCGGGCGCCCGCGACCGACGCCCCGACGCATGCCGATATCGCGGAGTGCTCGCTCTCTACAGCTATATATTCGGAAGAGACCTTGCCGTTGGCTACAAAATCGGCGAATTTCATAGGTATCTCTGTCGAAGGCGTGATCGGATATGCCGCGACCACATCAGGGTCGATCTGGCGCATTGCTTCGGCAAAAGCGAGATTGCCGGACGTCATCACCCTTATCTTATTTGACATGGGCGCCGACCTCCCCCGGGTGCTCTCCCGTTTTGCCCGCTTCGTCGGAAAAATCACTTTCAGGATATATGGTTATCGCGTCCGCGGGACACACTTTTGCGCAGATGCCGCAGCCTTTGCAGAAGAAGAGGTCTATTCCGCTGACTTTACCCGTTTCGTCTGTAGCTATCGAGTCATCTGGGCATTGAAGCCAGCATTTGTAGCAGGAAATGCATTTTTCGGTGTCTATTACGGGGCGGGAGGATCTCCAGAGCCCTGTCTGTACTTTTAATGCGGAAGCCCCGAAGGCGACTGTTGCGATCGGGACTTCCTGCCAATATTGCGGTTTGCTCATGCGAATCTGGCCTCCGTGCGTCCTCTCATTATAGCTCTGCGGTTAGCCTCGAGGGTTTTCGGCGGGAGCTTTTTCATTTTGCTGGTGAAGTGTTCAACGAACGACTCTACCGGGACATCAGTAAAAACATTGGAAAGTGCTCCGAGAAGAGGAGCGTTGGGACGGTTCTGTCCAAGTTCTTCAAGCGTTATTTTTGTAGCGTCGACGACCAGGATACGGGCTTTTGAGGTTACTCCGAGACGGCTGCGCAGCTTCTTTGCATCTTCACCGCTGTTGATTATATAAAGGGCGTCTTCTGCGGAACCTTCTGTCGGGTTTGCGCTTTCAACCATCGTAGGATCCACAACAACCACGATATTGGGGTTAAGAACACCGCAGCGGCGGCGGATCGGCGAGTCAGAAACGCGGTTATAAGCGCGAACCGGCGCTCCCTGACGCTCCGCGCCGTATTCCGGGAAAGCCTGTACATGTTTTCCTTCTTCGAACAGGACCTCGGCGAGTATTGCCGATGCGCTCTTTGCTCCCTGACCTCCGCGTCCGTGCCATCTTACTTCGACTGTCTTCTGCATTTTCGTTTCCTCCTGATCATCAAAACCCGTTTTATAAATCTTTGATATAAAAAAGGGGCCCTTTCCATCGAAAGGGCCCCTGACTCGCTTCACAAACGGCGCTAATCGCCGATCCTGCGAGGAGGAGCCGCGTTAATAATTATAATTATTATGTTATTTCCGTTTAAAGCTCTTAACATAACACGTCCTCCTTCTTCAAGATTGACGGAATAATATCATCATTTTTCGCAGCTGTCAAACATTTGTAATGTTTGGATTTAATGACCATTATCAGCAAACTTTAATATTAATAAAGATCAATAATGCAAAAATGCGTTGTTTTATTAAGCTAACAGGCAATTCAATTTAAAAAAGTATTGAATTATTCCAGCTGGTGCTATAAATAGCCGGGCTTAATAAGTCATCTGCCGCGCCATCTGTTTTTTCTAATATCTACCCGGCCGTCCGGCAGGAAAGTAACACCTTCTGCTAAAAGCAGCGCGCGGAAGCGCTCTTTGCAGGCAGCGGGCGCTAAAGAGCCGTCCGCCATTATCACGCGGTGGCACGGCAATCCCTCAGGGGCACGGCGCATCGCCCAGCCGACCTGGCGCGCACAGCGGGGCGCGCCTGTCATGAAGGCTATCTGGCCGTAAGAAACGACAGTGCCGCGTGGAATACTCTTCACTATACTGTAGACTCGTTCAAAAAAGGAATCCATCTCACACGCTCCTCTTTGTATGATTATAGCGTGCAGGTCTGATAATTAAAAAGCTTCCGCTCAGGGGCGGAAGCTTTTTATATGGGGCTGTGTCAGTCTTTTTTCCCGAAGCGCTTTCTTGAGCCTCGCTGCGGCTGTCTTTCGGCGTTCCGCTCCTTGCCGCGTCTTACGCCCTGTTCCCTGTCGCGGCTGAAACGCTTTTCGTCGCGCGGCGTTCTTCCGTCTGTCCGTCTTTGTCCTGATATCGGTTTTGCCGAAACCACTGAAAGGCCGAAACGGGAGAGCCTGTCCAGCCGTTCTTCGAGCATTTCCGCGCCGCGCTGAGACAGTTCCACCGAAGTTCCTGAGTCTCTCAGCTTTATATTGCCTACGTCTTCGCGGCCTATACCGAGGCAGCGGCAGAGTGTGCCAAGAAGAGGTCCCACTTCCCAGCCGTCATCGCGTCCCTGTGAGAAATGAACGGATGCTCCGCCCGTCATGTCGGCACGCCTGAAGCGGTCGGCGCGGTCGTTTTTGCTTCTGTTCTCGCTCCTGCGCCCCTTTTCCCTGTCCATCTCGGCCTGTACATCTGCGCGTATCGAATAGCCGGAGGGCTGGTCACCGTAAGCCTTTGCAAGCAGTCCGGATACAAGCACAGGCGCTTCTTCCCGAGACAACAGGTCCTGTGCCCACCCGGCAAATTCGTCCGATTCAAGGGCGTGTTCTATTATATTGTTCTCAAAACGCACCCTCGACTGAACGTCGATCTCCGCTGCGTCGGGAGCCGGTATCCACTCAAGCTTCAGCTTTGAACCCGAGTGCGCTATCATTCCTCTGAACTGGTGCGCCTCGCGTGATGTAAGAAGGATCAGGTTGCTTCCTTCTCGTCCGGCCCTGCCGGTCCGTCCGCTCCTGTGAACGAACGCTTCCAGGTTCTGAGGCATGCCGTACTGTATTACATGGCTCACCGCGTCTATATCGAGCCCTCTTGCCGCTACGTCCGTCGCTACGAGCATCGCGACTCTGCCGCCCCTGAGCGCTGAAAGAGCTCCGTTGCGCTCACGCTGGCTCATGTCGCCGTGTATCGCAGCCGCATGGAAGCCGTTGTCGCAGAGCCGGTCCGCTATCTCCTGTGTCTCCGCCCTGGTTCCGCAGAATATAAGTGCCTTGCTCGGAGCCTCCCAGATCAGCACGTTTGTAAGTCCCTCGAAACGTTTGCGCGACGGTATTATATAGGCGCGCTGGGATATTTCGCTGTGAGTGGTTATGTCCGTAACGAGGGATATCTTTCTGGGTGCGTCGAGATAGCTGTTTGCCAGTGAAAGCACCTCATCCGGCATCGTAGCGGAGAAGAGCCATGTGCGGTCCACGCTTCCCACCGCTTCGAGTATAGCCTCCAGTTCGTCGCGGAAACCCATGTCCAGCATATGGTCCCCTTCATCCAGCACAACGCTGTGTACCTCCTCGGTCCTGAGCGTTCCGCGGCGTATATGGTCAAGAACACGCCCCGGCGTTCCCACGGTCACCGCCGCTCCTTCACGCAGCGAGCGTATCTGTCGTTCCATGTCCAGCCCGCCGACAAGAGCAGCCGTTCTGATCCCCAGATCCGATCCGAGCCAGGCAAACTCACGCGCGGTCTGCTGAGCAAGCTCGCGCGTCGGGGAAAGCACTAATATCTGCGGCAGCTTTTTGCTTTCATCGGTTATGTTGAGCAGCGGCAGCGCAAAGGCAAGCGTCTTGCCTGAGCCTGTCTTTGCCTGTACGATGATATCGTTTTCGATAAGACTTTCATCTTCAAGCACAGCTGTCTGTACCGGCATCGGATGCTCAAAGCCTTTGCGTTCAACGGCCCTCAGCAGTGCCGGTCTCAAATTGAAATCAGAAAAACTTCCCTGATATCCTTCAGTCATAACAATACCTCCTAATAAAAAACCGGGGCAAAAAATATATGCTCTCTGCTTTGGCGCACAAAAAGGCAGAGCGGATATGGCATCGCCGCAGCAGAGTATTATATTTTATAGATATCGGGCAGAAAAAATGCCCGCCCCCAAAAATATGCGCAACAATTCTTTTCCTTTTATCGCGCATATAGAAGCGAAGCAGGCTGCAGGTACAAACGGTTTACTACCGGATCACGCCGCGCGCGGCAGAAAGAATTACTGCACTGTGCGAAAAATCAACGCACAACCGCTACATTATACGCGGCGCCCGTGAAAAGTCAATATTGTGAATCTTGCTTTAATGTGTTACCGGCCGCGCCACTTTTCGTATTCGTCGAGACCGGAGGCTTCTATCACGGACATCAGCGTGCGCGCGTCTTTTTCCGGAAGCGGCAGCAGCGGCCGGCGGCACGGTCCGCCTGTCATACCCATTGCGCCCATTGCGTATTTGAGCCCCGGTATGCTGAAGCGTCTGGTGATGGCGTCGCTTACAGGCAGCAGTCTCTTCTGAAGTTCAACGGCTTCGCCGAGCCTGCCTTCGAGGAATGCTTCGTAGAGCATGCGGCATGAGCGCGGGAAGAGTATCGAAACGGCCATAGTCCCGCCGCATGCACCCATTGACAGAGCCGCAAGGAACCAGTTGCCGGTACCGCCGAATACAGAGAAATCATCGGGCGTGCCAAGGGCCGTGTAGCCTAACTTTGTCATGTTGCCGGACGTGTCTTTGATACCCTTTATATTCGGATGTTTCGCAGCCTCGCATATTAATTCAGCGCTTAGGTCAACGCCGGTATTTGCCGGCATATTATATAAAAATACCGGTACAGGTGATATATCCGCTACGTCGGTAAAATAACGCAGCAGCATTTCTTCCTTTCCTTTATAGTAATGCGGCGGAAGAAGAAGCAGCCCGTCAGCCCCGGCTTTCGACAGTTCAACTGCCGCCCGCTTTGCATCTTCAGTCGCGGCAAAATGAGCGCCTGACATTATAAAGAGCCTGCCTTCGGCCTCTTCTCTGGCAATTTTCGTAAGGCGAACCCTCTCTTCCAGATTCAGGAAGGGCAGTTCACCGTTGGAACCTGCTATCACTATCCCGTCGAGGGGCGAGGCGCTCCACATCCTCAGGTTTTTCCTCCAGCCGTTCTCATCTATTGAGCCGTCGCCGGAAAAAGGTGTCGGGACAGGCGCGAATACTCCGCAAATCTTATCCGCCATCTAAATCATCTCCTGATCGTATGATCTCAGCCTGGTGCTGTGCTTTAGTATGAGCGGCGGGCCCTGATATGTCAATCCTGAGAACAGAGACGGCGGATGTACGGACATCCTATTATTGTTGTCGGATATTATCAGATACCATCTATTTGATAAATTTTTCTCAAGTTTGACACTTTTATATAAAGTCACTAAAATTGCACGCAATAAATTTTGCAGACAGCAGCAGCAGGAGGTGTTTGTTTTGGTAGATCGGAAGGGTTCCTTTGCGGCGTTTCTTGAGCGCAAGAATGTCAGGTTTTCGTTTTCGCGCTATTTCGTGGAGGCTCTGGGCGCGATGGGCGTCGGACTTTTTGCGTCTCTGATCACCGGACTGATACTGAAGACCATAGGAAATAAGTGCGGGATATCTGTTCTGGCAGAGTTCGGAACGCTTGCGGGGCAGATGGTAGGTCCTGCTATCGCTGTAGCGATAGCCCAGGCTCTGAAGGCTCCTATGATGGTCGTTTTCTCGTGCGCCGCGGTAGGTTTTGCCGGCAACTCATGGGGAGGCCCGGTCGGGGCTTTCGTAGCGGCGATAGTCGGATCGGAGTTCGGCAAGATAGTATCCAAAGAAACGCCGATAGATATAATAGCGACGCCGGCGTCAACGATAATAGCCGGGATGGCTGCAGGGAAGCTCGTTGGCCCGCCTGTTGCCGGGATGATGACTGCGATAGGCCAGCTGATCATGCGCGCGACGGAGCTTCAGCCGGGTCCGATGGGCGCAGCTGTATCCGCTATCATGGGTATGATACTGACCCTGCCCATCTCAAGCGCGGCGATCGCCGTAGCGCTGAAGCTTTCCGGACTTGCCGCCGGTGCGGCTGCGGTAGGCTGTTCCACGCAGATGATAGGTTTTGCCGTGATGTCGTTCCGCGAGAACGGGCTCTCAGGCCTGCTTTCTCAGGGGCTTGGCACGTCGATGCTTCAGATGCCGAACATAGTCAGGCATCCGGTCATATGGGTGCCGCCTACGCTTGCAAGCCTCATTTTAGGGCCGGTCTCAACTCTGGTCTTTCGTATGACCAATGTACCGTCAGGCGCCGGCATGGGGACCAGCGACCTGGTGGGTCAGTTCGGCGCGATAGAAGCAATGGGGGCGTCTGCAGGCGTTCTCATTCAGATAGCGCTCATGCATTTCATCCTTCCGGCTGTCGTCACGCTTATAATTGCCGAGATCATGCGCAAGGCCGGGCTTATCAAAGGCAGCGATCTTAAGCTGGATCTGTAGCTGTCTTAGAGTACGCATTAAAGTGTTGATATAGGCGGGGCGGCGCTTAGCTGTTCCTGCCTATATTTTTTTCTTCCATCTTCCGCTTTTGAGATAAAGAAG
>JAEEYY010000175.1 GCA_016288355.1 Synergistes sp. | reverse complement strand
CGCGACACTAAGGCCTCCGTGCCTGTCGGAGCAAAGCGTGGGACGCTTCCCGGAGGCCTGAAACCTGTAAGGGCTGGCAAATCATGCCAGCCCTTTCCTTTGAGGGGTGTAAAACTCTGGTTAGTCGCCTCTAACCATCATCAAGTTAAGTATAGTTAGCACTGGCTTACTTGTCAAGATGTTCTTTAATTGTTTATGTTAGCCCCTGAATCTACTCGTTTCACTGTGTTTATTGAAAAAAAAGCTTTAATGTGGTAAGCTAATGCTAACTACCGGGTGACTTCTTATCGTCCCCTGTAGAATATAGGGAGGGATGCCAGATGGACAACGGAAAGATGTGGGCGTTCGTTGCAGGGGTGGCTGTTGGCGTTGCCGCGGTTTGTTTCGTTAAGAGCGAGATGGGGCACAAGACCGCTGTCGCCATCGCGGAAAAAGGCATGGCTCTCAAGGATCGCGTCCTTGAGGCAAAGGATCGCGTTAAGGAGGCCGCCAGCGATATTGCTGCAGAGGCGCGTTACTTGATGGAGCAGAAGGCCAATGCCTGAGCGGGATTTTAATGGAATATATCATTGAACATGAGCTGCCTGGGCGGCTGCGCCTTCGCTGTCATCCGGGCAGCTTTAATCTTGCTGAATCGCGGGTCATCGCAGCGATACTGGAGACACAACCCGGAGTGGCGTCCGTCAAAGCCTCGCACCGAACGGGCAGCCTGCTCATTCATTATGGGGAAAAGGACGGGGGCGGTCGTGATTTTGTGTTGAAGGCCGTCTCCCTTCTGGATAAATCTTATTATAGCGGTATTGACGGCAATGAACTGTCCGAGGAAACCTCTGGCGTGGAGAGGAGCTTCGGGGAAACACTAACCGGAATGCTGACCGGCGTGGCCATCAGGTCGTTCCTTCCAGCGGGGTTGCGCGCCACGCTGGCCGTTTTCCGTGCTCTGCCCTTCCTGAGGAGGGGCGCAGGGAGCCTGTGCCGAAGTCTCCGACCCAACGTCGCGGTTCTGGATGCCTCAGCCGTGGGTGTGTCGCTTATGAGAAAGGATTTCCGCACGGCCTCTATCATTATGACGCTCCTGAGACTGGGCGATACGCTGGAGGAGTGGACCCACAAGAAATCAAGGGAGAGCCTGGCCGATAGTCTTGCCCTTCATATCGATAAGCTGTGGGTCAGGAGGAACGGACAGGAGCTTGAAATACCGGCGGGAGAACTGGAGATTGGGGATTTCGTTGTGGTGAGGGCGGGTAGCGTCATCCCCGTTGATGGCGTTGTAGAGGCGGGCGACGGCATGGTGGACCATTCAGCCTTGACCGGTGAATCCGCGCCAGTACATCGGGAGCCGGGGCTTTCCGTCTACGCCGGGACAGTTCTGGAGGAGGGAGAGCTTGTTATCCGTGTTACGGCCTTCGACAGTGGAACCCGCGTCAGAAAGATCGCGGACATGATCGACGAGTCCGAGGAACTGAAGGCTGTTGTCCAAAACCGCGCTGAGAAAATGGCGGACGCCATCGTTCCGTGGAGTTTCCTTGTGGCTGGGGTAACATGGTTCCTAACGGGCAACGTTGTCCGCGCCACCGCCGCACTCATGGTGGATTATTCCTGCGCACTGAAACTTTCAACGCCCCTGGCTATCCTGTCCGCCATGCGCGAGGGGACGAAACGCGGAATCCTGATTAAGGGCGGGCGCTTTATGGAGGCGGTCGCGGCGGCGGATACTTTTGTGTTCGATAAGACAGGAACGCTCACTGTGTCCACGCCCTCCGTGACTAAAGTGATTCCATTTGAAGGCTGGGAGCGCGACGAGGTCCTCCGCACGGCTGCCTGTCTGGAGGAACATTTTCCACACTCCATCGCCAGGGCAGTGGTCCACCAGGCTGAGATTGAGGGCCTTCAGCACATTGAAAAACATTCCACCGTGGAGTATCTCGCGGCACATGGCATCGTCTCCCGCATCGGGGATGAGCGGCTTCTATTGGGCAGCGCGCACTTCATCATTGAGGACAATAACGTGTTTCCAACGCCGGAACAGCAGAAGATTATTGACGGCGAAGCGGATCGATACTCAATACTCTACCTGGCGGCTGGGGAGCGACTGGCTGGAATCATCTGCATTGAGGACCCCATACGGCCCGATGCGCAGGACACAGTGCGGCGCCTACACCACGCTGGAGTGCGTCGGATCGTCATGTTGACAGGGGACAATGACCGTGTGGCAAGATCTGTCGCGAGCAAGCTGGATGTGAACGAAGTGCGGGCGCAGCTTTTACCTGAGGACAAAACCCGAATCATCGCAGAACTGAAGGAAGGGAGTCGGGGAGTTGTTATGGTAGGAGACGGCGTGAATGACTCGCCGGCTCTGGCGGGCGCGGATGTTGGGGTCGCCATGAAGAGCGGGGCCGACATCGCCCGCGAGGTGGCCGATCTTGTCCTTACGGGGAACCGCCTTGGGGCAATTCTCGATGCCCGCCGCCTTGGGGATGGCGTGATGCGTAAGATATACCGCAACTACGTCTTTATCGTCAGCGCGAACTCCCTTCTGCTGGCGCTGGGCGTGAGCGGCGTTATCTCGCCCGCAGTCTCGGCATTGCTGCATAACCTGTCGACGGTTGGGGCTGGCATTTACGCCCTGACTCCAATCCTGCCGCAGAGGACAAGCCACGGAAATGATTGAGAGCTTCATTGAGGGGCGTCTGCGCCTGCGGTCTTCATTGCTGGGAGATAAGGAGCTTGTTGCCTTCCTGAGCGAACGTCTTCTTGCCATAGATGGGGTGACAAAGGCAGAAGTTAACCCGCGCACCCGCGGTCTGCTGCTGGAGTACGACAGGGCACGTTTTCCGCTGGAGAGGGTGAAAAGGGCTGCGCCGCTCCTGGAACGAATGGCAGAAGTGGAGAAGCTGCCCACCGGCGAACGGGGGGCAGCTTTGCTCTCTTTGCTGGAAGAAATGAAGGAACGGCTTACAGATTGAAGTTCAGGGGGCTATATGAGCAGGTTCCATTCCTGTCCTTCGGCCTGAAGCGCCGCCATATGCGCGTAGATGCCGTTTTTTCGCATCAACTCGCCGGGTGTGCCCTGCTCGGCCACTGTGCCGTCCCTGAGCACGATGATCTTATCCGCTCCTGCGACTGTCCGCATCCTGTGGGCGATCACGATAACCGTCTTATCTTTGATGAGCCGCGACAACGCAGACTGAATCGCCGTCTCGTTTTCCACATCCAAAGACGCCGTCGCCTCGTCCAGCAACACAATAGGCGCGTTCTTCAAAAACGCCCGCGCAATGGAGATACGCTGGCGTTCCCCGCCGGAAAGCCGGCAGCCATTTTCTCCGATCCTGGTGTTCCAACCCTCTGGCAGACGCAAAGCGAACTCCGTGCAGTTGGCCATCCGCGCCGCGTTCAGCACCTCTTCATCCGTCGCGTCCTTTTTGCCAATGCGGATATTCTCCAGAATGGTGTTATCGAACAACGTCACGTCCTGGAACACAATGGAATAGAGCGATAAGAGGCTTTCCGGGTCCGCTCTGGACACATCCATTCCTCCAATGGTGATCTTCCCATGGGCAGCATCCCAAAAACGCGCGGCCAGACGCACCGCCGTTGTCTTGCCGCCGCCGGATGGCCCCACCAGAGCCGTTACCTGTCCCTGGTGCGCCGTGAAGGACACATCATGCAAAACCTCCTCGCCGTCGTCATAGGAAAATCCCACATGGTCAAAAACAATATCGCAGCCCTGATTAGTCAGTCTTTCTGACCCCGTCTGGATCGGACAGTTCAATATTTCATTCATCCGCTCAATATTGCTTCTTGTGGCGATGATGGCTGCCAGATTTTGAAGCGAGACTTCCAGCGGGTCGTAAAGGCGCGAGGCCGCAAACAAAAACAGGAGAAACGCCGGGACGGAAAGCGTGCCATTCATCAGCAAAACAGAACCGAGCAGCGCAACAGAAGCAAGCCCAAGTTTCAAAATGAGGGAAGCGGAGACAACGAAAGCAGCTGTGCCAAACTCCGATATGATCGCCCTGCGCTCCATTGCCCGGACTTTCTGGTTCAACTCATCAAGATAGGATCCTGCTGCATTATTCGATCGCAGGTCCTTCATCGCCTCTAAAAACTCCTGAACACTTTCCTCGCAGTCCATCCTTGCTTTCATGGAGTGCCGGGAGAACCCTTCCTGTACCCTCGCGCTGAAAGCCACGATCGCAAAGGCTACCGGCAGCACCCACAGCGTGGCCAGCGCCATACGCCAATCCACGGCGAACAGGGAAAGGGCTACAAGAGATGTAGAGATAATCGAACCGATCAGGGGCGCGACAAAGTGCGACTGACTGGTTTCCAGCACCGCGCAGTCATTCATGATGGCACTGGTCAGCTCGGCTAAATCCTTTTTCGCGAAGAACGACAGGTTTTAGGGCGGTCAGCCCTGAGCTTGATCAGAATGAATCCAATGCACAGGGCGCAGGCAGCGCCATAAAAGATGACGCTTCCCCTGTTTTTACCACTGTCCGCAACGCTTATCAGAAACATCACGAGGGAATACAGGACGCCTACCGGCATCATAAGTGAGATATTTTGAAACGCGCAAGCCAGACTTCCCTTGATTAGATCCCATGCGCCGCCCCGTGAAAGGGCAAAACGCATTTGCAGCCACTTTATCATGATCGCGCACCTACCTTCCACTCCACAGACTGACGGTAATCTTCCCACATCCGTTTGAAAAGGCCAGGCGTCGCCGTGGGGCTTGAATTGTCTGCGATAAGTTCCTCGAAGCCGCCCTGTTCAGCGATACGACCGTCTTTAAGTACCACGATCTTGTTCACGCCGGTCACCGTGGAGAGCCGGTGCGCTATAAGGATAACGGTCTTGCCCTTCGCCAGTTCCGAAAGAGCTGCCTGCATTCGGCGCTCGTTGTCGGGGTCGGCAAAGGCGGTGGCTTCGTCCAGGATGATGACCGGCGCGTCTTTTAAGACAGCTCGGGCCACGGCGATGCGCTGGGCCTCGCCTCCTGACAGATGGACGCTGCCAGCGCCAATAATTGTGTCCACGCCTTTCGGGAATTTCTCAATAATATCCATGCACTGAGCCGCTTCCAGCGCACGAATGACCTCCCCGCGCGAGGCATTGGTGCGAGCCATACGCACATTGTCCAGAATGGAGCCTTTTATCAGGCGGCTGTCCTGAAAAACGAAGGCAATGTTTTTCATGAGCTCGTTGACGGCTATATTTTTGATGTCTATGCCGCCAAGCAGTACAGTCCCTTCCTGTGGGTCAAAGAATCGCGAGATGAGACGCGCCAGCGTGGTTTTACCACCGCCGGAAGGGCCAACAAGCGCAACGGTCTGACCGGCCTGAACGGAAAACGACATTTTTGAAATGGCCGGTTCGATGCCGCCATAGCAGAATGTCACGTTCTGAAGCTCAACCGAGGCATTCATAGGATGCGCAGGGAAGGCCGCTTCGGGAAGCGGGGACAACGCCAAAACCTCATCAATACGATCCAGTGCATCAACCGTAACCATTTCCTGTTCACTCTGCCGCATCGTCCGGGTCAGCGTCAGAGAAATCAGCGGGGCGACGATGATCGTCAGAATGAGTTTTAATAAGAAGCCCCTGTCGATTCCCCCTCTTGCCGCAATCAGCCCGGCGGCGGTCAAAAAGATAAAGATGCTGTTGACGGCCAGCGTATAGCTTATCATGGGCAGTCGCAGTTCTTTTCAAGCTCAGGGCTGACCGCCCTAAAACCTGTGTGTAGGCAATGGTCCAATGTTCATAGGATTGGATTGCCTCCTTAAACCGCTTGAAGGAGAATATCGTCTGTCCGAAGGTCTTGACGACGGGGATGCCCCGGATGTACTCCACAGCCTCGTTGGACATCGTTTCAAGTGAGTTTTGATACTCGTACATCTTTCTCTGCATACTCTGTCCGGTCATTCGTGACAGAATAAAAAATCCCAACGCGATGGGCAGAAGGCTCAACAGCCCCAACCGCCAGTCCATGGACAGAAGCAGGCTTGTCAATCCCAACGCTGTCGCTATCGCGCCATATTTATCAGGCAGCTGATGGGCTAGGTAGGTTTCCGCTGCGCCGCTGGTCTCGACAATAATCCGGCGCAGACGACCGCTACCTATCCGCTCAATGACACCCAGCGGCAAAGAGGCGATGTGCCGCAAGAGCCGGATACGGACATTTGCCGCGATACGGAACGCCGCCAAATGCGAACACATCAGCCCCGCAATGTAGATGAGCATAGACGATGCGGCGAAACCCACTGCCCTCCAGCCCCAGTCTGATAAGCCATGCAGTCCTGCCTCTGACAAAATCATCCCGATGAGCCGCCACACGCACCAGAAAGGCAAGATCGCAACAAAAGCGCTCAACGCGGACAGGACCCATGAGGCGTATGTCAAAAATCTATACCTTCCGGCGTAGGACAGAAGGCGGGACAATTCTAACTTTTTCTGCAAAGCAATTCCTCCTTTGCAACATGACGATACAAAAGGGGCCCGGTCAATCCTGCCGGACCCCTTTCTTGAGGGGGGTATAACAATATAGGAAAATATCTAACCGGCCAGCGTCGCGCCCAGCGCGGCGCACTCGGCAAGCGCGGCGGCGTCCGGCTCCAGGTGCGCCTTCACGCTTCCGGCTAGCATCGCGCCGCCGGACTTCACACGGCCTTCCCATGTGCGGAGCCATTCGCCGTCGCCCCAGTCATAAGAGCCGAAGACTGCCACCTTCTTGCCCGACAATTTAAGCAAAGCAGAGCTGAAGAACGGCTCCATTTCGCCCTCTTCGATAACCTCCGCACCCATTGCCGGGGAACCAAAGGCTACGGCGTTATAGTTCGCCAGTTCATCCACTGAGGTGCTGGAGACGTTCTTGCACGTTACTTCTGCCCCCTTCTCCTTTGCACCTTTGGCGACGGCCTCCGCCATCTTCTCCGTGTTGCCGGAGCCAGACCAGAAAACAACCATGACTTTAGCCATAACGATGACCTCCTCCAAAATTAACGGGGTTCAGGCGTGAGCCATACGCCCGGTTTTTGATCCGCTCATCAGTGCCCGCGCGGCCTCGCGCTCCGCTCTTCGGTAACGCCGGGAAGTGCGGCGGGCTTTTTTGACATTTCCGTAAACCTTCCAATAACCGTCGATATGTTCCTTCGCCTCCCGGCGTTCCATGAAGCCCAGCACGTCCTCCGGGGGATAATTGAGAAAAAGACCGATCTCATGGGGAAACTCCAGCTGGTAGCGAGCGCGAAGACAGCTCAGACACCTTTCCAGGTCCGGCAGGGGATAACCCAGCGAAGTCAAAATTTCTGACGCTCTTCTATCTGCCAGGGCCCGCTCAAGAATATCCCGGCGGTAGAGCATCACCAACGCGCTCCGGGAGGATGGGTCATCCCCGTCCAGCAGGATCCACTCCACTCCCAGAGGGGCCAGCCATTCTGCTGCATGGGTATCCCAGATAGAGCGGACATCCTCGTCACCCCGCTTGAAGTTGATCAGGGTGGCCGCCTTCAAGCCCTTTATTGTGGGTGCACCGAAGCAGAACAGAATTCCCCTGACATATTCCTCCAGTTTTGCCCCGCGAAGGGACTCCAAAAAACTCCGGATGACCACTCCGTCCGATACGCTCATTTTTTTGCCAGCACAGCGATCCAGGGCCAGGATGGATGATGTCCGGCCTTGACCTCAGAGAAACCCGCGTCTCTCAGTGCCTTCTCGATCTCCTCAACCGTATACACTTTCATCCCGTCGATGATCTTCTCAAATTTGTGTCCCACAGCATCTGTGCCGCCCGATTCGTTCGCGATCAGAAAGTATCCACCCGGGGTCAATATCCGCGCCACTTCCATAAAGCACTTCTGCAATCCCGGCCAGAAGTAAATCGTCTCGAACGCTGTGGCAAGGCTGAATCGCCCCGCTTCAAAGGGAAGGCCGGCTACATTCCCTTCCAGCACCACACACCGCCCGGATGCAATCGCGCCCCTGTTATACTCGCTGGCTTTCGCCACAGAGAGCGGTGAGTAATCAACTGCCGTGACCTTTGCAGACGGATATTTTCCCAGCAGGGCCGCCGCGTTTCTTCCTCCGCCGCAGCCAAGGTCAACAATATCAGAGGGTTTGACCCCGTTTAGATACTCCATCGCCCAGTCTGCTCCCTTAGCATGCCCAAGATTCATGCCCTTGATTATGATTTTTCCCAGAAAACCCTCCGGCTTCCTGGTCTGATTGAAGAACTTTTTTAACAATCCCATAGTTATACCCACTTTCAGTTCGAAGGATGATTGATTAGCAATGACTAACCAATCATCCTAAAAATTTGCCCTCACCGGAAACATTGAGTGTACTGTTCCTGAAGTAGCACATTCTCTTCCTCAACAAGAGAGGGGGGAACCTTGATGAGGGATGTTTCCGAAAAGGCCTATCGGTTAGCATCAACTAACCGTCATTAAGTATAGTTAGCCTTGGCTTACCTGTCAAGGGGCTTTGATTCTTTCATTCTAAACCGGCTTATCCAGTCCATCCTTTCAAGCTCAGGGCTGACCGCCCTGAAACCTGTGGTGATCTTGTTTGAAAAAGCTGCTTTTATATGATAAGCTGTCACCAATCAAGCTCAGGTTTGACCGCCCTAAAACCTGTTCTTGAGGGAATGGAGGTTAAACTTATGCCTATGCAGGAATCCGGCGAGATGTATCTTGAGACGATATACGTTCTT
>JAEEYY010000174.1 GCA_016288355.1 Synergistes sp. | reverse complement strand
GGGACTATACTGCGCACTGCACGCTGCGAAGCATTTATGAGGCCGGAAGGCGTCAACGCCGGTGTTTCCGTGCTTAAAGAAAACGATATAGATGCGCTTGCCGTTATCGGCGGCGACGGTTCTTTCCGCGGCGCCAAAGAGCTTGCCGACAGGGGAGTGAATGTCGTAGGGATCCCCGCCAGTATCGATAACGATGTGGCCGGGACAGACTGCAGCATAGGTTTTGACACAGCCTGCAACACTGCGCTTGAATGCATAGCAAAGCTGCGCGATACCGCGTCAAGTCACGACCGTATGTTCATAGTTGAAGTAATGGGACGCCGTTCTGGATATATCGCTCTTGAGACAGGCCTTGCCGGCGGCGCGGAATTCATCCTTGTGCCTGAGCTGCCCGTTGATATCGACGCCATAACGGCGAAGCTGCGCTACGCCAGGCAGCGCGGAAAAACACACTCGCTTATCGTGATCGCGGAAGGCGTGATGAAAGCTTCGGAACTCGCCGAGAAACTTAAAGGGCGCTGTGAGTACGACCCGCGCATCGTTGTGCTGGGGCATCTGCAGCGCGGAGGAGCTCCTTCATGCTTCGATACGGTGCTGGCGTCGCGTATCGGCGCTGCGGCGACTGAGGCTCTTATTGCCGGAAGAAGCGGAATCATGGTCGGGCGTATCAACGGCCGGATCGTAGAATCACCATTTGATGCTGCATGGAAAATAAAAAAGCATATCGACGATGATATGCTGCGGCTGGTAGATATGCTGAGCATATAGCCGCTCGGGGATATGAAAAGTCACGCCGTTCTTACGACTGACACAGCAGAAAAGCTGATTTCAGCCGTGGCCTGCGACAGGAGCGGGCGCGGGATATCTAAGCTTGGCTCTGCCGAGGACTGGCGCAGCGCAGCATCTGCTTTTGCATATTGCCGCAATGTTGTCGTTATATCCGGCTTTTATGTGCCCGACGCGCATGCCCCGGAAACAGACGGACCGGGCGGCGCTGTGATGCTTGCCCGCGCATTCCTCGAAGAGGGCAGACATGCTGAGATATGGACAGATGAGCCATGCTTGGAAGTAATGAAAGCCGCCGCCTGTGCCGTCTCCTTTCCGGAAGGACTTGTTCTTATCGCGCCGAAGACGCTGGATGAAAATACGCCGGACGGCATCATCTTCACCGAACGTCTGGGGCGCGCTTCCGACGGGCGTTACTATAATTTTAAGAAAAACGACATAAGCGCATGGACCGCTCCTCTTGATGACTTTGCTTTTGACGCGCGTAAGCGCGGAATTGTGACGCTTGGCATAGGCGACGGAGGAAACGAAGCCGGTATGGGTGTTTTTTATGAAGAAATGAAAAAAATGTACCCGGAATATGCCGGCTGCCTAAGCACAGTTGTCACGGATCATGCGCTTGCCGCCGATGTAAGCAACTGGGGCGCATATGCTTTTACAGCGGCTCTTTCATGCATATGGGGAAGCTGGAGAGGTCCCAATAACGGCGAGGAACAACTGATGCTTGAAGCAGAAGCCGCCTGCGGAGCCGTGGACGGTTTGTATGGCGTTCCTCAGCTTACAGTTGACGGTTTTGGAATAGATGTGCAAAGTGGTATAATATCCACGCTGAAAAATATATGGGAAGCTTCTATGATCTGAACCGGGCATAACTTTGAGTTTTTCCGCAGCTTTATAATCTTCGTCAGAAATAAAGTTGTTCAGTTAAAATCATGATAGAATTGTGCAAAGAGATTGGTGAAACATAATGGAACAGAAGTACTTCGAAGGTTCCGGCAGGCGACCGCTGATAATTCTTGCTTTTATAGTTATCGCGCTCGCAGCGCTCAGCGTTGTCAGCCTGAAGGCAGGGCTGGTAGGAAAATCTTTCCGCATAGATAAATCAGTAGTATGTGTAGAGCTTGACCGCAGCAGGCGGCCGCATAAGATCAGAGACCAGATTCAATACGGCACGAGGCAGGTCTGCCTGTGGTTTCAGTATTCAGATGCATCCGAGGGAGGACGCCTGGAAGTTTCCTGGTATTACGGAGATGATCTTGTGCTCTCCGAACCGCTGAAGCTTATGGCCAGGGATGGCATAAGGGCTTTTTACCTGCTGCGTGAGGACGGCACCCCGCTGCCGCAGGGAAAATATCGTGTTGCGATATCCTCCCCCACAAAGTGCTTAAGCGAATTGGATTTTGAGATAGTAAAGAAGAATTAAACTTTTCAATCATACATCATATATTTAAATGACGGAGGCTACCAAGTTGCCAAGGAGAAAAAAAGAAGCTGCAGAGGAGACCGCCGCTGCCGGAAAACAGAGCTATACCGGAAAAGAAAGCGATACTCACGACAAAAACGAAAAAGTACAGCCGCCTTCTGCGGAAGATGATAAGAAGGTTTCGGAGCAGGAAAGATCAGCTAAAAAACGTACATATGTAAGAAAAAAGAAAGATCCGGCAGGTATGGAAGAAAGTTCGCGGACAGAGGCCGCAGCTGAAAGAGTTTCGCGCAGAGGCAGAAGAAAGAAAACACCTGAAGAAACAGGTCAGTCTGCGGCAGCCTCTGAAAAACAGGCATACAATATTTCCCCCGCAAAAGAGAGCCATGATAGAAATATAAATGCCGCTCCATCAAACAAAGAAGAAAACAGTCTCGGCTTCAGATCTGAGGCGGCAAATGAAGGCATATACGATGTTGCGGCGGAATATGCGGAAGCCCGCAGACGCGTTTCGGAAACGGCTGCGGAAAACGGCGGCTCAGCAGCCGCAGACGCAGCTCCCTCTGATCTCAGCGACAGTCCGGCAGAAGAAGCTTTTCCCGAATTATCCTGCAATGACACGGAAGCTCAGCTTCAGTACGATACCCGTGAAAACGAAAAAGAACAGCATAAGCATGAACACCCCAAGTTTACGTTTAACCAGCTTGATTCTCAGACCCTTGCCGAGCTTCGCAAACTGGCGAAAAAGATCGGAGTTGCCTCTGTAACCACACACCGCAAGGACGACCTTATCAACGATATATTAAAAACACAGGCAGAAGCGCTGGGGTACAGGTTTAACGGCGGTACGCTCGAATGCACGGAGGAAGGATACGGCTTCCTTCGTCCGTCCGGACTTCTGCCAAGCAACAGCGATATTTATGTCTCCGCGTCGCAGATAAGGCGCTTCGGCCTGCGCAACGGCGATGTGGTCTGGGGAGTTATCCGTCCTCCCAAGGACCAGGAGCATTATGAAGCGCTGCTGCGCGTAGAGAACGTTAACTTTACAGATCCGGAAAAGGCCAGGCACCGTCCCAGCTTTGAAACGCTTACCCCGATATTCCCCACGGAAAAGCTGCATCTTGAAACAGAACGCAGGCAGCTTGCGACCAGGATAGTCGACATTTTTGCCCCGATAGGCAAAGGACAGCGCGCGCTGATAGTATCCCCGCCGAAAGCCGGAAAGACCACGCTGCTGAAAAATATAGCCCATTCTATAACCACTAACCATCCGGAAGTCATACTTATGGTGCTGCTGATCGATGAACGCCCGGAAGAGGTCACAGACATGGCCCGCTCCGTGGACGGTGAGATCATAGCATCGACATTCGACCGCCCTGCCGATGAACATCTGAGAGTCGCGAAGCTTGCGCTGGAGAAGGCAAAACGCCTTGTCGAGGCTTCAAAAGATGTCGTGCTGCTCCTTGATTCGATAACACGTCTTGCTCGAGCCTCAAACCTCATAGTGCCGCCCTCGGGACGCACTCTTTCAGGAGGTATGGACCCTGCGGCATTATACTTCCCGAAAAAATTCTTCGGAGCCGCACGCAACATCGAAAACGGCGGCAGCCTCACGATAATAGGAACTTCGCTCGTCGAGACCGGCAGCCGTATGGATGACGTTATCTACGAAGAATTCAAGGGCACCGGCAATATGGAGGTACATCTGTCGCGCAAGATCTCCGAGCTCAGGATATTCCCGGCGCTCGATATAACTCGTTCAGGGACCCGCAAGGAAGAACTGATGGTGCCTGAGGAAGATCTTAAGCGCATATGGGCGCTGCGCCGCAAGATAGCTAATATGGATGAAGCGGAAGTTCTGAATCTCATACTTGAGAAATTGAGAATTACGCCCACGAATCGCGATTTTCTTGCTACAATAAAGGTTGGTTAATCTGAGCCGGCTGTTTTTGCGCGCTGACGAGGGGTGAAAGAATGACTTCAGAAAACAACGAAAAGAATACAAATCGGCAGAAAACCGTTTTACTGATAGTCTTTCTGATCGCCGCCGTAAGCGCTGCAGTCGTATTCGCGGCAAAAGCTGCGGAAAATACCGGTATGTACTGGATTGGTTTCGACAGCGAGTTCACCGCGGAACAACCGGAGGATAATCAGGGCTTTTTCACGGTGGATGTTTCTGATTTCCTGAACAACACCGCCGCCTTTGCTTCAGAAACGTCTGAGGACGCCGAAGAGAAAGAGCTGGTGCCGCTTGCTATAGGCCCCCTGCCCAGCATTCCCACTCTTACCGAAGAAGAACTCAAGCTTTACGAAGTTCTCTCAAGGGGTGACGGCGTGATATCAAGCTCGGACAAAGACGCTCTTGATGAAGATATCCACTGGACGGAAGTCGTGCTTGAGCCGGGCGATACGCTCAAATCGATAGCTGAAGAATTCGGTATAACAGAAGAAGACCTTCGTACCGCAAACGGAATGAAAAAGGGAGAAAACCCCAGCCTGTCAGAAGTGCTTTATGTTCCTGACAGCCACGATGACGTAACGGCCACTCTGCTTTTTGTAAGAAAGCTTCAGAAGGAAGAGATACTTCTTGCAAAGAAAGGAAAACAGATCGTCACATCTCCGTACACCGTCAGAGAAGGGGATACGCTCTGGGCGCTTGCTGACAGATTTAACCTTGACGTCGACACTATAGTCGACGCCAACAAAAAGATTCTTAAGGGCAATATAAATCATCTCAGGCT
>JAEEYY010000173.1 GCA_016288355.1 Synergistes sp. | reverse complement strand
GGTTGACCTTGAAGCGTGAATTATAGCCGCTGGCTATGACCGCGTTTTCGTTAAGCGTAAGGTGATGGAAAGTCGTATCGCAGGTAACATCGAGTCCCGCACGCTTTGCGTTGCGTATCAGTTCTACGGCGCCGGCGCTTGAAAGATGCGTGAAATGTATCCTTCCGCCGGTGTCACGCACAAGGGCTATCCCGCGTGCGACGTCGATCTCTTCCGAAGCGCCCGGTATACCTTTAAGTCCCGACATCGCGCTGACGCGCCCTTCATGGACCTGGCCGCCCTCGAAGAGGCTTATCTCTTCGGGGTGCTCCATAACGCGGGGCAGCTTTTTGCCGGCGTAGAGCAGCGCGAGGCGCATCAGGTGGCTCGTGGCGATCGGCGCTCCGTCGTCGGTGAAAAATACGGCGCCTGCCTCCGTCATCTTCTCCATCTCGCATATCTCCTTGCCTGCGCGCCCTTTGCTGACGCATCCGGCAGGAAGTATGCGCGAGGCATGAGCTGCAGCTCCGTGGCTGATCACATATTCTATCAGCGCGGGCTCAGATATCGCCGGTTTTGTATTAGGCATCGCAACGAGGGTCGTGAAGCCGCCGGCAGCACCTGCGAGCGCCCCGCTCTGGAGGTCCTCGTTCCATTCACCGCCGGGATCGCGGAAATGCGCGTGAAGATCTATAAAGCCTGGGGTGAGAATCCTTTCATTTCCCTCTATCACTTCCGCACCGCTCCCATCGAGCCCGGCGCCCGTTTTTACTATTTTGCCGTCCTCGACCAGTACGCTGTCGCCGCTTATGAAATCTTCGCCGTCAAAGATTCTGAACCCTTTGAATAAAAGCTTCATTACCTTACACCCCCGCCGCAGAGATACAGAAGAGCCATTCTTGTGGCAACCCCGGAACGGACCTGTTCAAGGATCACGCTCTGATGCCCGTCCGCTACTTCGGACGCGATCTCGACGCCCCTGTTTATCGGCCCTGGATGCATCGCAAGAGCACCGGGCTTCGCATATTTCATCAGCTCTTCATCAGCGCCCCACCAGCGGTGGTACTCGTCGACGGACGGGAAGAGCCCCTCCTTCTGCCTTTCGCGCTGTATGCGCAGAAGGTATACCATATCGGCATTTTTGACCGCGTCACGCGGCTCGCGTTCGTATACGACCCCGAGATCCTCGACTTCGCGCGGCATCAGCGTCGGCGGCCCGGAGAGCACTACCTCGCATCCCATCGTCCTGAACGCTATTATGTCGCTGCGCGCCACCCTGCTGTGCAGAACATCACCGACAAGAGCTATCTTCCTGCCCTCAAGGTCGCCGTAGTGCTTCCATGCCGTATATACGTCAAGAAGCGCCTGCGTGGGATGAGCATGGGTGCCGTCGCCTGCGTTGAGCACTATGCCGTGCTTCAGCTTCGAGGCAAGGTACTGGGCAGCGCCCACCGCTCCATGTCTCATGACCACTATATCCGCGCCCATCGATTCGAGGGTCCATGCCGTGTCGCGCATAGTTTCTCCCTTGGCGGTGCTTGAGCCGGATACAGACCAGTTGACAACGTCGGCCGACAGCATCTTTTCCGCAAGCTCGAACGATACGCGCGTACGCGTTGAGTTTTCGAAGAAGAGATTTACGCACATCTTGCCGCGCAGGGCAGGGACTTTTTTCACCGGCCTGTCCATTACGTTTTCCATATGCCTTGACTGATCAAGGAAAAAGAGGAACTCGTCGCGCGTCCAGTTGTCCAGGTCTATAACGCTGCGGTGCCTCCAGCTCATCGTACCCATGTCGCTATTCATCACGCTCACAGATCACCACTCCGTCCTTTCCGTCCAGTTCTTCCATCCTTACTTCTATGACTTCGTTCTTCGAGGTCGGAACGTTCCTGCCGCAGATATCGGCATGTATCGGCAGTTCGCGGTGGCCGCGGTCTATTATGACTGCAAGCTGTACGATCTGAGGGCGACCCAGGTCAACGAGCGCTTCAAGAGCCGCTCTTACCGTACGTCCGGTGAAAAGCACGTCGTCTACCAGGAAGATATGTTTTCCTGAAATATCCTCTGGCATCCTTGTGCTGTGAACGATAGGCTGCTCCGAAAGAGTCGTGAGGTCGTCGCGGTACAGCGTGATATCCAGCTCTCCGCAGGGGACCTTGGTCCCTTCAGCCTCCGCGATAAGCTTCTGCAGGCGGCGCGCTATATATACGCCGCGGCGGTGTATTCCGACAAGTATCATATTTTCTGTGCCTTTGTTGCGCTCGACCATCTCGTGCGCCATCCGGCGAATGACCCTGTTAAGATCCTGGGCATTCATCAGCTGAGCTTTTTCTTTCAGCCCTGCCATATGCATTCCTCCGTTTCGCATTTTTTATGCAGCTTTTACAGCGGCAGAAGCCTCGCAGGCGCCTGCCCGCTGTCCTTTTTCTGAACTGGCAGCATTATAGCGTATATTTTTATTTTATGCAAGCGGTTGCAAATCTTTGACAAAATAAAGCAGGCACGCACAGATACTCTTATTCGCTCTGTAGACGCATCACGACAGGATCGTTCCTCAGCGCCTCTATTTCCCTGCTGCGGATATATTCGCCTATCTGAGGGCCTGCAAGCCCTTCCGGGACAGCGCACTTTGACGCCTTTTTGACAAGCGCAAGAAGCCTGTCGTAATCGTTAAGAAAAGCAGGCAGATCCCCGTGATTGTCGGCCGCAGTTATTACAGCGAAACCGTCCGCCCCTATCGCTTCATTTTCAAGCGCGCGTATCAGGTCGCGGATCTTAGCCGGGGTCTTCATGCGAATTGTGCGCATATGTTCCCTTGCCGCAAACGCCGCGCTTCTGCTCCACGTGCGCGGCAGCGAAAGTGCAACTGCTATCTCTTCGATCATCTTTTCGCCTCTTTTTTCATGGCCGTAATGGCGCGGCAGCTCCGCCTCCGGCGTTTCGCCTTTGCCTATGTCGTGCATCAGCGCGGCAAAGCGCACTTCCGGACGTTCCGTCATTTCCGCCGCGGCGTCGAGCACCATCATCGTATGCTCGAACGCGTCTCCCTCGGGGTGATACTCCTGCGGCTGCGTTTTGCCTATCAGCCTGAAGACCCACGGGAACTCATTTTCAAGCAGACAGGCGTCCAGCAGGTTCCTGAAGTACAGCGACGGGCGTCGGGCGACGATCGCTTTTGCAAGCTCCGAAAACTTTCTTTCAGCAGGCTCAGACCGCAGTTCCTCCGCACAGAGAGCCATCATCGAAAGGGTCCGCGGCTCAATTGAAAATTCAAACTGCGCGGCCTGTCTTGCCGCGCGCAGCGCGCGCACAGGATCCTCGAAGAAATGTTCAGACGTTGCGCGTATAACGCGCACAGCTATATCACGGGCCCCCCCGTAAGGATCTATGAGACGCCCCTCCGCATCGCGCGCCATGCTGTTGACGGTGCTGTCGCGGCGGAAGAGATCTTCTTCTATCGTTATATCAGGGGAACAGAATACTTCAAATCCTTTGTAGCCCGTGCCTTTTTTCTTTTCCCGCCGTGCAAATGCGATCTCACAGCGCACCCCGCCTACATCGTGCAGAAATACCGGAAATGAACGCCCGACACGGAACGCGTCGGGAAATTCCGACATAAAACGCTCCGGAGTCAGTCCGCATACCACGTAATCCCTGTCGTTCACGGGGCGCCCCATCAGTGCGTCGCGCACCGCGCCGCCCACGAGATATGCAGAACCCCCTGCATTTTTTACTCTTTCAAAAAACTCTCTTTCAGTCATATCTACTATCTGTGATAATAAAAGAGCCGCCTTGCGGCGGCTTTTGTTTTACTTTTCCATTATTTCCTTTTCTTTGTCGGAAAGGATAGCGTCTATCTTTTTTATGAAAGCGTCTGTCTTTTCCTGTGCTTCTTTCTGGAACTTTTTCAGATCGTCTTCGGTGATCTTGCTGTCTTTCTCAAGTTTTTTCAGCGCTTCCACCGCATCGCGCCTTATGTTGCGCACCGCCACGCGCCCCTCTTCAGCCATCTTGTTGACCATCTTTTTGAGTTCCACGCGGCGCTGCTGAGTCAGTTCCGGCATGTTGAGACGAATTGATTCTCCGTCATTCTGAGGGGTAATGCCGAGGCTTGACGCCTGTATGGCCTTTTCTATCGCCTTCATTGCGGTCTTATCCCAGGGAGTGATGACGATCTGACGGGCCTCAGGAACGTTTACGCTGCCCATATTTTTGATCGGCGTCGGCGTACCGAAATAGTCTACTTTGATATCTTCCACGAGAGCAGGGTGCGCCCTTCCCGTACGGATGCCGAGCAGAGTTCCTTTGAAGTGCTCTATGCTTTTATCACAGCGCGAGGCAAGTTCTTTCAATACTGTCTGAGGCATTCAGCTCACTCCTTATCGATTTTTAAGTATTATAGCACGGCG
>JAEEYY010000172.1 GCA_016288355.1 Synergistes sp. | reverse complement strand
TTCGCGGACGCTGTGAGATACGCGTCGGCAAAAGGCAGGATAACAAAAGCAGCAAACGGAAACCTGACGCTGCCTTCCTGAGTGCGGCAAAAACCATAAAAAAGCAGGAGGAGATACATATGCCTTTGATCAAACAGAGCGATAACGGAAAGAAAGCCGCAAACATCCGGGGCGGAACCGGCGAAGCGCTGATATTCGCCTCTTCGCTGCCGGAAGAGGGGCCGCTCTCCCTTGCGTCGCGCATCGAACTTGCGCCTGGAGCTTCCATCGGGCTGCACAGACACGATACAGACGAAGAAGTCTACGCGATAGTATCCGGCCGCGGAATTTACTCATACGACGGCGGAGAGTGCGAAGCGCGCGCCGGAGATATCTTCACGACTAAAAGAGGGATGTCGCACGCGCTGAGAAATACAGGCAGTGAGCCGCTTATATTTTTCGCGGTAGTCGCGGAGTAAGGGTCTCCGTCCGCCAGACGGGGCTCTTTTATCTGCTGCGGCGGATTTTGAGTGACATGCAAAACAGCCTGTCAGCATCCGGATCATTTGTGACAAATACAATAAAATGCATGTGCCGGCAAAAGAATTTCCCTGTCTCGCAACAGATCTCCCTGCATGGCGCCCTTTTCAGATGCTGCAACAGATTTTTGTTAAACATATAAACCACCCAATTACACCTGACTTTTTGTGATAAAATAAACTCGCAACAGAAAAATATTACGGTATTGGGGCGATCAGTAATGAAAAAAACAGTTCTTGCTATCTGTATAGCGCTTTCAGTCGTTGTTCTGAGCTGCGCTTGCGGATATGCCGCGACGACCACGGTCAAGATAGGGCACGTGCTCAATCCCGACCACAGCTGGCATAAGAATCTGGACGGATTTGCGAAAGACGTCCAGAAGGAGACCGAAGGACGCGTTGTCATACAGCTCTTCCCGAGCGGACAGCTTGGAAATGAGAAGGATATGGTGGAAGGCCTGACCCTCGGAACGATCGACGGCGGACTTATCGGCGGCGGTTCCTTCCAGTCATTGGACCCGAAGTTCGGCATCGAAGCTCTCCCCTATGCATGGCCTTCACACGAAGCGGCCTACAATGCATTTGACGGCAAGCTCGGCAAATACCTCTTCGGTCTGCTTGAGAAAAATGGCATCGTGGGACTTGCATGGTGGGAAAACGGCTTCCGCCACATCACCAACAATAACAAGCCGATAGTGAAGCCGGAAGACCTCAAGGGACTCAAGATCCGCGTGACCCCCGACAAGATGCGTCTTGACACCTTCAAGCTCCTGGGCGCCGCCCCGATGGCCATTAACTTCGGCGAGCTCTACTCCGCTCTGCAGCAGGGAGTCGTCGACGGCCAGGAGAACCCCTACGCGATAATCTACTCCAATGCTTTCAACGAAGTTCAGAAGTATCTTTCAAACTCCGGACATATCTGGGGCTCCGCGGTCCTCTGCGTAAACAGCGACGTATGGAACAAGATCTCCGACGCCGACAAAGCGACCGTGCTGAAGCTCGCGGTGAAATGGCGCGACCTGCAGCGCAAAGAGACCATAAAGGAAGAGAACGAATTCCTCGAGAAGCTGAAGGCGAAGGGAATGAAGGTCAACGACGTCGACAAGGCCGCTTTCCAGAAGGCAGTCCAGCCGGTATGGAAGGATTATGAGAGCGTCTTTGGCAAAGAACTTATGGATATGGTGCACGAGTACGGAAAATAAACCTATGCCGGGAAAAGACCGTGATCTGCTCAAGAGGGCTTTCCGCCCCCTTGAGCTTTTGCTTATATGCAGCGTTATCGTGGTATTCGTTGTAGTTTTGATCGAAGTCGTTTCGCGCTATATATTCCATCAGTCGATAGCATGGGGCTCCGAGGTCTGCCAGACCCTGCTCGTATGGATAACTTTCATAGGAGCGGCCGTAGCGCTTGTCGGCGGCGAACACATGGAGATCAATATCATGATGGACAGGATAAGATCCCGCGGGGTAAAAAAGCTGCTGATGCTGATCGGCGATATAGCCACTATGATCTTCCTCGTCTGCGGCACAGTCGGCGGCGTCAGGCTGGTAAAAAAGACCTGGAACATGACGACCACCACTCTGCAGATACCGGCAGGGATACTTTATCTCGCGTTTCCGTTGGGCTGCGCACTTATGATAATTGTAGTGGCGCGCAATATAATCAGACTTTTCGGCAGGGAGGAATAAAAAATGTTCATTCTTGCCGCAGCTCTTTTGATCGGAATAGCGATTGCCGTACCTGTCTCTTATTCCATCGCAGTATCCGGTACGCTTTATCTGCTTTATAAAGCTACGCTGCCGTGGCTCGTTATCGCGCAGCGCATGGTCGTAGGCGCAGATTCCTTCACTCTTCTTGCGATACCGCTCTTCCTGCTCGCCGGCGCTCTTATGGCTGAGGGAGACATCACTCCGCGCATAATGCGCTTTGCTTCAAGCATGGTCGGCCATATCCGCGGGGGACTGGCGATGGTCATGGTGGTCTCCTGCATGTTCTTCGGCGCCATATCAGGCTCCGGGGTCGCGGACGTCGCCGCGATAGGCTCGATAATGCTGCCTGCGATGAAGGAAGAGAAGTACCGCCCGGCCTTCAGCGCGTCGCTCTTAGGGTGCGGAGGCGCGCTTGCCACGATAATCCCGCCGAGCATCGTTATGGTCGTTTTGGGGGTCACGATGGGCGCTTCGATAGGCAAGCTCTTCATAGCCGGTTTTATTCCGGGTATCCTCTCCGGCGGCTCGCTGATGGCGATATCCTACTATTTCGCGCGTAAGGAGAACTATCCCCGCCTGCCGAAAGCCGACGCCAAAGAAAAGTGGGAAGCTTTCAAAGGAGCGTTCCTGCCGCTGGTAACGCCGGCTATCATTATCGTCGGCATCCTCGAGGGCATCTTCACCGCGACGGAGGCGGGCGGCGTGGCTGCATTCTATGCATTTATACTTTCGAAATATGTATACCGCAAAGTCACATGGCGCCGCTTTTTCGAGATCTGCCTCGAGGTGGCCAAGACCAGCGCCGTCGTTCTCTTTATAATAGCAGCGGCAAGCCTCTTCGGCTGGATACTCACATCGCAGAACATACCGCAGAGAATAGCGGAAGCTATCCTCTCCGTTTCAGACAATTACTGGGTTATCCTGCTGTTCTTCAATCTGCTGCTGCTCGTGCTGGGCACATTCATGGAAACTACCGCTATCATCCTGATAGTCATCCCGATATTCATGCCTATAATGACGCAGATCGGCGTGGACCCGATACATCTCGGCGTGATGGTCTGCCTGAACCTCGCGGTCGGTGCAAATACCCCGCCGCTCGGCGTGGATCTGATGACTGCATGCAAAGTCGCCGACATCCCCTACGAGGATTCATTCCGTTATATATCCTTCTTCCTTGCAGCGATGGTCTTAGTGCTGATACTGATAATAGTATTCCCGGCGCTTTCGACCTGGCTGCCGAACATGGTGGTGGACTCCGGGGCGGCCTGACGCTGATCCGGGCATCCGCTTTTTCTGAAGATAAAACAGGCTGCTCCGCCGCGGGGCGGCCTGTTTTTATATCCGAGGAGAGGGTGGTCCTGCAAAATTGCGCGCTTACTGAGAACGAACGCGCGGCGGATGTTTCAGGCAATAAAAAAAGAGGCTTGCGCCCGCTGCAGTGCCGCCTCTTTTTTTTTGACCCACACATTGTCAGGATGTGCGAATCTTTTTTTCGTTAAGTACGCGGGCGCCCCCGCTGTCTGAAATGCGCCGCTTTTCTGATGCGGCGTCTTCTTTTCAGAACCTCGCGCTTTGCAGCGGATG
>JAEEYY010000171.1 GCA_016288355.1 Synergistes sp. | reverse complement strand
TCGGTATCATCTACATCGCCCATCAGCCTGAAGGAGCTGTCTTTGCCCACTCCCTGGGCGAAGCCATGGCCAAGGCCGGTCCGGAGTATCTCAGCTGGACCAACGGCGCCAAGGGCTTTGCCGCCGGCATGGCCATTGCCGGCGAGCTCGCCTGGATCATCGCCTACCTGGGCGGTCTGCCCCACCTGACTGTCCGCTTCATGTCCGTTAAGGACGAGAAGAACTGGAAGACCGGCCGCAACATCGCTATCGGCTGGACCATCTGCGGTTACACCGGCGCCATCCTCATCGGCCTGGTCGGCCTGGCCATCTTCGGACCCGGCGCCATCGCCGACGAAGAGATGATCATGCCCAGCGTGGCTCTGACCGTGCTGCCGTCTGCCATGGGTATCATCTGCGTGGTGGGCGCCATCGCCGCCATGATCTCCACCGCCGACTCCATGCTGGTGGTCGCTTCCTCCGAGTTCTGCGAAAGCATCCTTAAGCCCAGATTGCGCGCCAGAGGCCGCGACCTCTCCGCCAAGGAAGGTCTGCGCATCTCCCGTATCGTTACCGTCGTATTCGGCCTGATCGCCGCCGCGCTGCCCTTCATCCTGCCCTCCAACACCGTCTATGGCGTGGTCTCCTTCGCCTGGGCCGGCATGGGCAACCCCTTCGCCGTGGTCAGCTGCTGCACCCTGTTCTGGAAGAAGTACACCGGCAAGGCTGCTGCCTGGACCATGATCGTCGGCTTCCTGGGCACTGTAATCTGGACCCTGACTCCGGCGCTGAACAATTTCGTCAACGCGCGTCTGGCTGGCGTGATCCCTGCCATCATCACTGCCATCGTTGTCACCAAGCTGACCCAGAACAACGACAAAGTGGATTCCGCCGAGGTCGAAGCTGCCTAAGTCAAAACAAGTTTTTTGAACTGTCTAATATGTATTGCCCTCTGTGATTCATGAAGAAGGATAAAGGCCCCAATTGGGGTCTTTATCCTTGTTGGAGGCCGCTTTGGTTTTGCGCCGCCAGGTTGAAGCTGGGACGACGAAAGGATCCGCCATGAAACTTCGAGACAGCTTTCATCCATATGCGGCGACAACCATCTTTTTCTGGGCCATTTCTTATATCATCACACGGCTGACCCTGCATTGGTTTTCACCGCTGTCCCTGAGCTTCCTGCGCTACCTGTCCGCCTCCGCCGCCCTGCTCGTCCTGGCCCTGGCCATCAAAATGCAGCCGCCACGGACCCGGGACCTGCCCTGGTTCATCCTGGGCGGCTTCGTGGGCTGCTTTTTGAACATAGTGACCTATAATATCGGCCAGTCTACGGTGACCGCGGCCACGGCCAGCATCATCATTGCCACCACGCCGGTGATGACCGCTTTGCTGGCCCGGCTTTTCTATGGGGAAAGGCTGCCGTTATACAAATGGGCGGCCACAGCCGTCGAGTTCTGCGGCGTGGCCGTCCTGACACTGCTGCGGGGCTCCCTGTCCGTCAACCGGGGCCTGGTATGGCTGTTGCTGGCCGCTTTTACCCTGGCCTGTTACAATATCATCCAACGCCGGTTGACCAAGGCGTACAGCGGTTTGCAGGTCACGGCCTTCTGCTTCTTTTTCGGCGCCCTCATGCTGGCGATCTACGCCCCCGGCGCCTTTCGCGACCTGAGCGCAGCTCCCCGCATCCAGTGGCTGTACGTGGCGGTGATGGGCGTGCTCTCCAGCGGAGCGGCTTATGTCACCTGGGCTATTGCCTTTGCCAAAGCGCCCCAGATGTCACAGGTCAGCAACTATATGTTCTTCACGCCCTTTCTCACCAGCATCCTGGGTTTTCTGCTGCTGCGGGAAACGCTGGATGCGCCGACGCTTATCGGCGGCGGCGTGATCATTTGCGGTATGCTGCTGTTCAACTTCGGTCACCTGCTTTTTCGCCGTCGTGACCAGCTGAGATAACGATGAAAACCCGTTTAACACTTTAGAGGTAGGAACAAATGGAAATCCTGACAGGCTCCCTCCGTGAGTATATCGCCGGTTTCTCGGCGGATAAGTTCATCATGCTGATCATGGTAGTATTCATGATCGTGGGCGGCGTGGACAAGATACGAGGCAACAAAAAAGGCTACGGCGAACGGTTCGACGCCGGCTTTCAGGCCATGGGTACCCTGGCCATCGCCATGGTGGGCATGATAGCTCTGGTGCCGGTGATCAAGATTGTCCTCGGCGGTATCTTAGGCAGATTCTTTTCCCTCATCGGCTGCGATCCTTCTATCTTTGCCGGTCTGTTGCTGGGCATGGATCTGGGCGGCTATCCGTTGGCCATGGAACTGGCGGAAACGCCGGCCCTGGGAAGCTTCACCGGCATCGTAGTAGCCTCGGTCATGGGTATCAACGTGGTCTTCAACATCCCGGTAGGCATGGGCATAATCGACGAAAGCGACCGCAAGTACCTGGCTTCCGGCATGCTGATCGGCTTCGCCACCATCCCCATCGGCTGCATCCTGGGGGGCCTGGCCATGATCGGCATGGGCTTCGAGATCACCTTCGCCCAGGTGATCATGAACACCATCCCCGTTGCGGTGGTGGCCGTTCTCATCATCATCGGACTGCTGCTGATCCAGGAAAAGATGCTCAAAGGCTTCATCGCCTTCGGCAAAGGCGTCACCGTTGTGGTGACCTGCGCCACGGTGCTGGCAGTGTTCCAGTATCTTACCGGCATCAAACTGCCCCTGTTCCACGTTATGGTGGAACCCAACGCCGAAGGCGTGATCCCGCTGCTGGACGGCGTCCAGGTGGTGGGCGGCATCGCCCTGGTACTGCTGGGCGCCTTTCCCATGGTCACCTTCATCACCAAGAATTTCAGCGGCGCCCTGCAGAAGGCCGGCGCCAAGATAGGGCTGGATGAAACCAGCGTAGCCGGGCTTATCGCCAACGTGGCCAACAACATACCCATGTTCCAGATGATGAAGGACATGACTCCCAAAGGCAAGATCGTCAACTGCGCCTTTACCGTGTCCGCCGCTTTCGTCCTCGGCGACCACCTGGGCTTCTGCGCCAGCGCCGACCAGACCATGATCGTGCCCATGTTCGTTTCCAAGTTTATGGGGGGCGTGACCGCGGTGGCCTTAGCCCTGCTGCTGTGGAAACGGTTATTGCCCAAAGAAGAACAGGAAAGCTGAGCGCCTGACAAAACGCCGGATGCAAATGCCGGCTTCATCATAAAAAGAACCGGAACGTCACGTTAAAACAGGTGACAATCCGGTTCTTTTTTGTCAGCCAAAACTGCCGGTCAGACGCCCGTAACAGTTTCGTTTCCAAACACTCTTATGGGTATCGGCCTTTTGGCGGCGTTTTGCCGTTCAGTTAAGTTAAGAAGACTTAGACCAGGCTCTGCTTTTCCGCTTTGGTGTCGCAGTAGATGCAGCGGTAGACGCCGTGTTCCCGG